>JBDIAG010000146.1:0-8482 GCA_039812305.1 Actinomycetales bacterium
CTGCGCGTGCCGTGCCTCCGCGGTCTGGCGGGCCTTGGCGACCTCCTCGGCCTGGCTGGCCTGCGTGCCGAGCAGCCGCCGGAAGAGGGTGGAGGCCACCGGCCAGGCGACGAAGGCGGCGATCTCGAAGCCCCACCGGGACGCCTCCGACACCGAGACCGGGCCCGACTGCGACCGCACGATGATCCACGGCAGCACGCACGCACTCGAGGACGCCAGAGCGGTCGCGAGGCCCCAGCGGGCGGCGATGGTGGCGATCAGGGGCAGGCAGGCGGCCCAGCCCCACCAGGTGGCCGGGTCCCACGGCGTGGGGGCCTCCCGGGGGACGCTGAGGATCGAGACCAGCAGGGGCGTGCAGACGTAGGCGACCACGGCCAGTGGAGGCGTCTCGGCCCGCCCGCCGACCAGGGGTGAGGCCGCGAACCAGGTGCTGGCCAGCACCACCACCGCGATCACCGCGTAGACGGGCAGCGACACCCACATCGGGTCGCGCAACCCGTCCACCAGCCGCATCGCCATCCACAGCGAGCCGCCGACGAAGATGCCGACGGCGGAGGTGGGAATCAGCCGGCTCAACCTGCGGATCATGCCGGCCACCGCAACCGCACGGTCGCTCCCGCGCCCGGGCTCGAGATCCACGTCCCCTGGCCGCCGACCATCGCCAGCCGCTCGGCGACCGCGACCCGCAGGCCGAGCCGGGATCCCGGGACGCTGGCCGGGTCGAAGCCGACCCCCTCGTCCCGCACGGTCACCGTCAGCTCGTCGTCCTCCTGCACGAGCGACACGCTCGCACTGTCCGGGTCGCCGTGCCGGACCACGTTGCGCAGCGCCTCCTCGCTCGCCGTCAGCAGGGCGGCCGCCACCTCCCCGGGAAGGCTGCGCCCCCGATCGGCCAGGCGCTCGTGGAACTCGATGCCGGGCACCGCATCCCGGGCGGCCTGCAGGATCCACGTCGCGAGCTCCCCGGTCAGGCACGGCAGGGTCTCCGGACGTTGCCCGAGCCGCTCCAGAGCCGTGGCCGCGTCGCGGGCCAGCCAGTCGCGCGAGGCTTCGTCCTTGGCCTGCCCGGCGGCGACGAGAACCGACAGCACGTGGTCGTGGACGACACCGGCCCAGTAGCCGTGCTGGTGCACCGCGCTGGCCGCCTCCTCGGCACGGGCCAGCGATTCGTGCGCGGCGAGCACGCGCCCGGTCCGGCGGCGCAGCGAACGCCGCAGGCCCAGGGCGGCGAAGCTGGTCGCGGCATAGAGCCCCATGCCGAAGACGAGGCCCCAGACGGCCGCCCCGACCGTGGGCGGCTGGCTGACCAGGACATCCGTCACCACCAGCGCGCCGGCAACCAGCACCGACCAGGTGGACGGCCAGCCGATCACGACGATCGCCAGCGCGACCCAGGAGAACAGCTGGTCGGTCGGGTAGTCGGACGGAGCCAGCATCCCCTGCTCGATGGCCACCCAGTGCACGATCCGGGAGATCAGCGCCACCAGAACCGCGACCCGGACCGGCTTGGCCGGCGACAACCCCCGACTGGCCCGCCGGGCGATCAGGACGATCGCGGCGACGGTGATCGCCCACCTGGGCAGATCGGTCGCCCAGCTGGCCGGCGTCGCCAGCGTCTGCAGAATGAGCGGGATCGAATAGATCGTCAGACCACTGGCCGCCACCCATCCGGTAGCGCGGTGGACGGGACCCACCAGCCAGTTGCCGATCACCGCTTCCGACTGCGTCTGCTGCACGCCGCCCCCGCACGTCTCTGGACGGAACACTCTGAGTGACAACGAGCCTATCGGTCACTCGAGTCCATCTGAAGCTCAATGGAATAAGTCCACTATGCCCGAGATATCACGTGCGGTTTGCTGGTGGCCGATGCGTCACCGGAACTGGTGTTGCGCAACGCGGGAGCTGGGGTGTGCCGCCGGCAGGACTGGGGTGCGCCGTCCGCGGGAACTGCGCTCTTGGCGGTTGGGGATCCAGCCGGTTGGTTCCGCGTTGACCAGGTATGTGCTCATTGGCCGGCGATCGCTGGTTGGTGGGCGCACAACTGGTTGGTGGGCCCATAGCCGGCCGGCCCCGGCGTCCAGCACGTGGGGCGGGTCAGTGGACGTGCGGTCGACCGGGCAGCGGTTCCACCACCAGGACGCTCTGGCGGCCGGCCACTCTGGTCAGGACGACCGTGGTCTCGTTGGGCCCCTGGAGCCGGAGCTGACGGCGCAGGGTGGCCGGATCGACTGCCGTCCCACGCTTCTTGATGGTCAGCACGCCGACCTGCCCCTCGCGAAGGTAGCTGCGTAAGCCCTTGAGCGAGAACGGCAGGACGTCGAGGACGGCGAACGCACCGGCCGTCGGCCCGACCGCCGGCCGATGGTCGCAGGTGAGGTAGGCGATGGTCGGGTCGATCAGCCTGGCGTCGGCGTTCGCGGCGACCATTCCGATCGCTCCGGCGCGGATCACCGCGCCATCCGGTTCGAGCAGGTATGCGCCCACTTCGCCCACGTCCGGTTGCGGTGCTCCGTCGGCGATCACCTCCACCCGTTCACCGTCGCGGAGCACCAGCGCGCTGCGACGGTGACTGGCACGCACCGCACCGAACCAGAGGCCGGCCTCGACCACGTCGCCCTGCACCGAGATCCACTGCGCCTCGGCGTCCGGCGGCACGAGGGCATGATCGATCCCAGGGGCGACCTTGGCACCGACGGCCGGCAACCGCCGCGCCAGTCCCTCGACGAACGACAGCGGCGGGCTGGCCAGCCGAGGATCCAGGACGCGACGGCCGGTGGAAGTTCGCCGGGCGGGATCGAGGAAGGCGGCCCAGCGGGCGGGTGACTCGTCTGCCCCGAGGCCCGGCTCGTCGAGAATCGGTTGGTCGAGGATCAGGTGGTCGAGGTCCAACTCGGTGACGTCGCCCTCGATCACTCGTGCCGCCGGGTAGGACGCCAGGTTGGCGCGCGCGGCGGCAGCCGTCGGTCCATCCCGCTCGACGGCGACGACCCTCAGCCCGGCCTGCGCGAAGGCGATCGAGTCGACGCCGATGCCGCACCCCAGGTCGGCGACTCCGGCGATGCCGGCCGCGGCGAACCGCCGGGCGTGCTCGCGTGCCACCACCCACCGGGTGGCCTGTTGCAGCCCGGCGTCGGTGAAGAACATCCGGGCGGCAAGCTCGCCCAGATCGGCTCGAGCCCGCTGCCGCAGACGGGCTTGCGTCATGGCCGCGGCTACCAGTTCGGGTGGCCAGCCGTCCTGACGCAGGCGGGCGGCCGTGGCCAGTGCCGGGAATCCGTCGAGCGCGGCCAGGTCGGCGAACAGCCGCTCCCCCTCACCGCCGGCCAGTCGTTCGATCAGCCCGGTCAGTCGTTCGGTCAACTCCGCCACTCGAGGATGCTCGCAGGCACGCGTGAGATCGCGCCAGCTACCGGGCCACCGCTGCTCCTACCGGGCCACCGCTGCTCGGGGTACAGCCGGAGGGCGAAGTGCGCAGGCTCACATGTACCCCTTTGGGGAACAATTGGCCTGAGCAGCGGCTCGGCGCCTCCCAGCGTTCCTAGACTCAACACAGACGCGGTGTCCCAGTGGAGGGGAGCGACACCGGGGGCCTGGGCCGGTCCATCCACGGGTGGACCGGCCGGACGGGCTCACGAGCCCCGCCCGGCCGTATCTCACCCGGCAGAACGCGGGTCCGTCGGCCGCGGCTAGTGGCCAGCTGTGCGCCCACCGACCAGTTGTGCGCCCACCAGCCAGCGATCGCTGGCCAGTGAACACATACCTGGTCAACGCGGGGCCAACGGGCTGGATCCCCCGCCGACCGAACCCCACCCGGACGCACCCACGGAACGCACCTATCGCCAGCGCCGCCCGCCGATGGCGGCCACTGACCAGCCAGCATCGCCCTGCACGCCGGCGCGCTCGCACGCGTCCACCAGCCGGCTGTGCGCCCAACAACCAGTTGCGTGCCCACCAGCCAGCGATCGCTGGCCAGTGAACACATACCTGGTCAACGCGGGGCCAACGGGCTGGATCCCCCGCCAACAGAACCCCACCCGGACGCACCCACGGAACGCACCTACTGCCAGCGCCGCCCGCCGATGGCGGCCACTGACCAGCCAGCATCGCCCTGCACGCCGGCCCGCTCGCACGCGTCCACGAGCCAGTTGTGCGCCCAACAACCAGTTGCGTGCCCACCAGCCGGCGATCGCCGGCTAGTGAACACATACCTGGTCAACGCGGGAGCAACCGGCTGGATCCCAGCCGGCGACCCCGTGTGGAACCGGATATGCCGCCCCGCCGACAAGCAGCTCACACCATCGTTCCGGACGAATCGGCCAGACTCTGCCGCCAGCGCCATCGAACCACCGCGCCAAGCGCCATCGAACCAACCGGGCCGGACGGAAAGCAGGCACGCCCGGCTCAGCAGGTGAGGGCGTCCAGTCCCGCGACCTCGACCGGAAGCCGGCCGGGGGCGACCGCCTTACCGGTCAGGACGTCGATGAGAGCGGCGAAGGCGCCCGGTGTGCGTCCGTACAGTGCGTACGCGGCGGTGGTCGCCCGGGCGCGGGCCAGGACGTACGGGGTCTCCACCGCGACGACGATATCGGCGGAGCCGCCGGCGCTGGGAGTGGCCAGCAGCACGGTGGGACCGCTGTCCACGCTGAGACCGGCGTTCTCCGCCGCCGCGACGAAGGCCTCGCGGTCCTCGGACGTGCCGCCGCGCACCTGCACGGCACCGTCCAGCAACGACGTCCCCGGCGCCGGGCACTCGCCAGAGACCTGGGTGATCGCCGCGGCGGACAGTCCCTCGGAGGCCTCGGCGAGCGCGTCCATCGAGGCCTCCCGCTCCGGCGGCTTCTCCCCCGCCGCCTGCCACAGCTGCACGGCGACCACCCGCGCGGCGGCCTCGACCAGGCGTTCGCGGGCCAGGCTGCCGTCCGCCAGCGCGGCGACGATCGCGTCGTGCGCCGCCGCGGCGTCCGCCGGCATCAGCACGAGGTCCGCACCGGCGATAACCGCCGTGGCCGCCGCCTTGCCGGCGCCGTACCGCTTGGTGATCGCCTCCATGTTCATCGCGTCCGTGCAGACGACCCCGCCGAAGCCGGTGTCCCGCCGCAGCGTGGCATACGCCGTGGCGGACAGGGTGCACGGGACGCCCGGCTCGAAGGCGTCCACGGCGATATGGCTCATCATCATCGCCGGGATGCCGGCGTCGGCCGCGGCCTTGAACGGTGGAAGGTCGCGCGTCGTCAAGGTCTCCAGGCTCGCTCCCTGCACCGGAAGAGTCTTGTGCGAGTCCGCAGTCACCGACCCGTGGCCGGGAAAGTGCTTGGCGCAGCTGATGATTCCGGTCTCGCGGTAGCCTTGGACGGCGGCCGTCACGGCGGCGGAGACCAGTTCGGGCTCGCCCCCGGCGGAACGGCTGCCGATGGTCGGGTCCGACGGGCCGATCGTCACGTCCGCGTCCGGGGCGAAGACCCAGGTGAAGCCGATCGAGCGCAGCGCACCGCCGGTCGAGGCGGCCACGTCGGTGACCGCGGACTCACCTGCCGTCTGATCCCCCTTGATCGCGGCCCCGGCGGACATGAAAGAAGGAGTCGCGGGCACCACATCGCCGAGACGGGCGACGATGCCGCCTTCCTGGTCGACGCTGATGACCGCTGGAAAGTCCCGCTGATCGCTGGCGAGGGCGTCCTGCACGGCCTTGGACGTGTCCGACACCTGTTCCGCGGAAACGATGTTCGGTTGCATCAGAATGACGCCGGCGGCATGCACGGCGGAGACGGCGGAGGCCGCGGCCTTCGGCTCGGTTCCGTCGTAGGTCAGGACGAGCACCTGGCCGGCGAGCTTCTCGTCCGGCCAGGAGGACACCATTTTCGTCGCATCGGCCAGTTGCGCTTCGGTGGGACCCCAGGGCAGCGCCTTCGACGTCTCGGACGGCGTGGCCCCGGACGAGCTCCCGGAGGCAGTCCCCCGGTCGCCGGAGGAACCAGAACAGCCGACGAGGAGGCCGGTCAGGCCACCGGCGCCGAGCGCGGCGGCCAGCAGTGTGCGTCGGGACAAGTGCGTACGGGACACGTGCGAACGGGAGAAGGACGAACCAGTGTCCGTCATCGGGCCAGCACCTCCTCGACCGGCATCGACGAGTCCGTCGAGATGCCCAGGTCGCTCGGGCTCCGACCCGCCGCGAGCACCCGGGCTCCCAGCGCCGCGACCATCGCGCCGTTGTCCGTGCACAACCCCGGACGCGGCACCCGAACGGTGATACCGGCCGCCTCGCAGCGGGTCTCGGCCATCGCCCGGAGCCGCGAGTTGGCCGCCACGCCACCGCCGATCAGCAGCGAATCAACGCCCTGCTCGGTGCACGCCATGACCGCCTTGCGGGTCAGCACGTCCGCCACGGCCTCCTGGAAGGACGCGGCCACGTCCGCCACGGGCACCGTCTCCCCGGCCGCCTGACGCGCCGAGACCCATCGCGCGACAGCGGTCTTCAGACCCGAGAAGGAGAAGTCGAACCGGTGGCGCTGCAGATCCCGCCCGGAGGTGAGCCCGCGCGGGAAGTCGATCGCGACCGCATCGCCCTCGCGCGCCACCCGGTCGATGTGCGGGCCACCGGGGAACGGCAGGCCCAGCAACCGGGCCACCTTGTCGAAGGCCTCTCCCGCCGCATCGTCCAGGGTGGAGCCGAGCGGGGTGATGTCGGCGGTGACATCCGGCACCAGCAGCAGCGACGAGTGGCCGCCCGAGACCAGCAGGGCCATCGTCGGCTCGGGCAGCGGGCCGTGCTCGAGGGTGTCGACGGCGACGTGCGCAGCCAGGTGGTTCACCCCGTACAGCGGCTTGCCCAGACCGGCCGCCAGCGCCTTGGCTGCGGCCGTCCCGACGACGAGCGCACCGGCCAGGCCGGGACCCGCCGTCACCGCGACCGCGTCCACGTCGGCCAGCCGCACCCCGGCCGTCCGGCAGGCTCGCTGGATCGTCGGGACCATCGCCTCCAGGTGAGCCCGGCTCGCCACCTCGGGCACCACTCCGCCGAACCGCGCGTGCTCGTCCACACTGCTCGCCACGGCGTCGGCGAGCAGCTCGTAACCGCGCACCAGACCGACGCCGGTTTCGTCGCAGGACGTCTCGATCCCGAGGACCAGGGGCTCCGAACTCACCAGCCCACCCTACGACCCGGCCGAACCGCAGACCGGACGACGCACCACAGGCCCCGACGAGGCACCCGAACGGCCGTCCGGAAAGAGAATGCCGGCCCACCCGCGCAGGGTGGGCCGGCACTCTGGACAGCCGACTCGGGACGACCCGGTCAGCGGTGCAGATCGAAGCGGTCGAGTTCCATCACCTTGACCCACGCGGCGACGAAGTCGGCGACGAACTTCTCCTTCGCGTCGTCGCTGGCGTAGACCTCGGCCAGCGCCCGCAGCTCGGAGTTCGAACCGAAGACGAGGTCGGCCCGGGTGCCCGTCCACTTCACCTCGCCGGCGGCGGCGTCGCGAGCCTCGAAGAGGCTGTTGTCCTCGCCGACGGGCTTCCAGGTGGTGTCGAGGTCCAGCAGGTTGGCGAAGAAGTCGTTCGTCAGCGTGCCGGGCGCGTCGGTGAGAACGCCGTGCGGGGACTGCTGGTGGTTGGCCCCCAGCACCCGCAGACCGCCGACCAGCACGGTCATCTCCGGGGCGGAGAGGGTGAGCAGGTTCGCCTTGTCGACCAGCAGGTACTCGGCCGGCAGCCGCTGCGGCTTGCCGACATAGTTGCGGAAGCCGTCCGCGGCCGGCTCCAGCACGGCGAACGAGTCGACGTCGGTCTGCTCCTGGGTGGCGTCGGTGCGTCCCGGGTGGAACGGCACGGTGACGTCCGAACCGGCGGCCCGGGCGGCCGTCTCCACTCCGACCCCGCCGGCCAGCACGATCAGGTCGGCCAGCGAGACCTTGCGCTCGCTGCCGGCGTTGAACCTCTCCTGGACGCCCTCCAGCACCTGCAGCACCGTGGCCAGCTCACCGGGGTTGTTCACCGCCCAGCCGTTCTGCGGCGCCAGCCGGATCCGGGCGCCGTTGGCGCCACCGCGCTTGTCGCTGCCCCGGAACGAGGAAGCGGAGGCCCACGCGGTCGAGACCAGCTGTGCCACAGTCAAACCCGAGTCCACGATGAGACCCTTGAGGGTGGCGACGTCGGTCTCGTCGATCAGCTCGGCCGGCGGAGCCGGCACCGGGTCCTGCCAGAGCAGAACCTCGCTGGGCACCTCGGGGCCGAGGTAGCGGGTGATCGGGCCCATGTCGCGGTGGGTCAGCTTGAACCAGGCCCGGGCGAACGCGTCGGCGAAGGCCGCGAAGTCGTCCTTGAAGCGCTTGGAGATCGGCCCGTAGATCGGGTCGTACCGCAGCGCCAGGTCGGTCGTGAGCATGGTCGGGGTCTTGCGCTTGGACGGGTCGTGCGCGTCCGGCACCATGTCCTCGCCCCCGCCGTCCTTCGGCTTCCACTGGTCCGCCCCGGCCGGTCTCTT
>JBDIAG010000147.1:0-8477 GCA_039812305.1 Actinomycetales bacterium
TCGGCACCGAGGATGTCGGTGAGGGCCACGTACTCGGTCTCCCCTTCGACGGTGTCGGAGACGAGACCCATCGCGATGCCGGCCACCGGAGCGCGCAGCGGCACGCCCGCGTTGAGCAGTGACAGCGTGGACGCGCAGACCGAGCCCATCGACGTGGACCCGTTGGAGCCCAGCGCCTCCGAGACCTGCCGGATCGCGTACGGGAACTCCTCGCGGCTGGGCAGCACCGGCACCAGCGCCCGCTCGGCGAGCGCGCCGTGGCCGATCTCGCGACGCTTGGGCGAGCCCACCCGTCCGGTCTCACCGGTGGAGAACGGCGGGAAGTTGTAGTTGTGCATGTAACGCTTGCGGGTCTCCGGGGAGAGCGTGTCGAGCTGCTGCTCCATCCGCAGCATGTTCAGCGTGGTGATGCCCAGGATCTGGGTCTCGCCGCGCTCGAACAGCGCCGAACCGTGCACCCGCGGGATGACCTCGACCTCGGCGGAGAGGGTGCGGATGTCACGCAGCCCACGGCCGTCCATCCGGACCTTGTCGCGCAGCATCCGCTGGCGGACCATCTTTTTGGTCACCGAGCGCAGGGCCGCGGACAGCTCCTTCTCCCGGCCCTCGAAGTCGGCGGCGAGCTTGCCGAGAGTCCGGTCGCGGACGGCGTCCAGCTCGGTCTCACGGTCGGTCTTGCCGGCGATGGTGATGGCGTGCGCGATGCCCTCGGCGGCCTCGGCCTCGACGGCCGCGTACGCGTCGTCCGCGTAGTCGGGGTAGCGCGGGAACTCGCGCGTCTCCTTGCCCGCCTTGGCGGCCACCTCGGCCTGCGCCTCGCAGAGCTGGCGCAGGAACGGCTTGGCGGCCTCGAGGCCCTCGGCGACGATGTCCTCGGTCGGCTTGGTGGCGCCGCCCTGGATCAGGGTCCAGGAGCCCTCGGTGGCCTCGGCCTCGACCATCATGATGGCGACGTCGTCGCCGACGACCCGGCCGGCGACGACCATGTCGAACACGGCCCGCTCCAGCTCGGAGTGACGCGGGAAGGCGACCCACTGGTCGTCGATCAGCGCGACGCGGACACCGGCGACCGGCCCGGAGAAGGGCAGGCCGGAGATCTGGGTCGACAGCGACGCCGCGTTGATCGCGAGCACGTCGTAGGGGTCGTCCGGCTCGAGGGCGAGGACGGTGATGACGACCTGCACCTCGTTGCGCAGGCCGGAGACGAAGGACGGCCGCAGCGGCCGGTCGATCAGCCGGCAGGCCAGGATCGCCTCGGTGGACGGACGGCCTTCACGACGGAAGAACGAGCCGGGGATCTTGCCCGCGGCGTACATCCGCTCCTCGACGTCGACGGTCAGCGGGAAGAAGTCGAAGTGCTCCTTGGGGTGCTTGCCGGCCGTGGTGGCCGACAGCAGCATCGTCTCGCCGTCGAGGTAGGCGGAGACCGAGCCGGCAGCCTGCCGGGCCAGTCGTCCGGTCTCGAAGCGGACGGTACGGGAGCCGAAGTTGCCGTTGTCGATCACGGCTTCGGCGTAGGTGATGTCTGGACCCTCCATCTGGGGTCTACTCCGTTCTGTACGGAGCCCGGTCACCCGGCCGGTTGCACGCCCGGTCTTCGATCGAAGCCCACGCACCGAGTGCGTAGGCCACTACCGAGGACCCGGCCCTGCCCGGCGCCCGGGCTTGAGAGGTTGGGTTCTCGATGTTCAGTTGTCAGCGTACGGTTCGCCCGAGAAGTGCCCGGACGAACGACCGCGGCCCGTGCCAGGCACGGGCCGCGGTGACGGTCATCGACGCAGACCGAGGCGTTCGATCAGCGAGCGGTAGCGCTCGATGTCGATCTTGGCCAGATACTGCAGGAGCCGGCGACGCCGGCCGACGAGCAGCAGCAGGCCACGACGGCTGTGGTGGTCGTGCTTGTGGGTCTTGAGGTGCTCGGTGAGATCCCTGATCCGCTGCGTGAGCATCGCCACCTGGACCTCGGGCGAACCGGTGTCACCCTCGACGGTTGCGTACTCGGACATGATCTTCTGCTTGGTGGCAGCGTCGAGTGGCACTGTTCTCCCTGAATTCTCGTTGCGCGGCGCGTCGGGGCACATTCACCCGGGCACTATCGATCCGCGGCCGTCATACGGCGTCTGCAATTCTAGCAGCCGGGCGCTCGGGCGCTGAAATCGCGCACAAACGGTCCGAACAACCGGGTTGGCTGGGTGGGCGTCGAACGTGGACACCACGCCGGGCATCCAGTCAACAGCCGAGCATCCGGCGATACCTGGCTGTCGGGCCATCAGCTGGATGCCGAAGCAGTAACCGGCCACCTGACAGGCACAGGCGCGGCCATCACGGCACGGACAGGCTCGACACGGCGCGGCACGGCCGCCAAAGACCCCCCACTCAACCAGCCAGACACAGGCCGGGCATCCAGTTAACAGCCGAGCATCCAGCGATACCCGGCCGCTGGGCCGACAACTGGATGCCGAAGCAGTAACCGGCCACCCGGCCAGCCGGCTGGGCGCCGACCGAGCCCGGGTGGGCCGTGGGCGACCGAGGGACGGCCAGAGTGGCGGTGGGGCGAGGCGAGGTGAAAGGCTCTGGGACATGTCGATTCCGACCGACCCCGTCCAGCTTGGCGCCCTGGCGTTGGCACCCTTCCGTACGGATCTGATGACCTGGCTGGAGGAGCACATCGATCTCGATCCCGAGATCGAACTCGACACGATGGTGGACGTTCTGGCCGGTACCGTCGGTGCGGTGCTCGCCGAGCGGGCCGTCCAGGAGCCGGTCGCCACCGCGTTCGCGGCCGACGACATCATCGTGTTGCGCAGTCAGGTGCTTCCCACGGTGGTGGCGTCCACCCCCACCCCCGACGACGGCGACGACGAGTTGCTGATCGGCCTGGAGCACGACCTGCTGCTGCTCTGGTCGTACTTCATCGCCTTCCTCGGCGAGACGCAGCGATGGACGGGTTCGGAGGCCGACTTCACGACCGCGCTGGCGTTGCTCGAGCCGGACGAGCAGGATGACGCGGACATGCGTGAGGCACTCGCCACCGCGGTCGAGGAGGTTCCGCGACAGGACGAGCTGGCCACTCTGGCGAGCGCTTTCCCGCTCCTCGTCGCGGATGCCCTGGTCAGGCTGGTCGGCACCGGGCTCGACGTGCCCGACGACGAGTTCCTGAGTCCCGAGCAGCTGGCCACCGTGCTCGAGGGCTTGGAGGATCGGCTCCCGGCGATCGAGGACGACCCGGCAGCCGAAGGTGAGCTTCGCACCTTGGAGGACGTGCCGTGGGTGCACCAGGTGCTGGAGGCCCTGCTCGATCTGGAGGTGCTCGAGGAGAACGACGAGCAGACCCGGCTGCTACCGGGCCCGGATCTTCCCGTCTTCACCGCGGACCCCGCGCAGGACGAGGACTGTCTCGACCTGCGCCGTGAGATCGTCGGCCGCTTCATCCTGGAGGACCCGCACGCACCTTCCGGGGCGTTCTCCATCGCGTCCGCCCTGCTTCCCGGCGCCATCGCCGCCGCCGCGACCGGATCCCAGCTCACTGCGGACGTCTTGGCGACGACGCTGTCGGAAAGCGCCGCGGTACTCGGCGACATGTCGTCCGTGAACGTGTCGGAACTCGCCGACCGGCTCGAGGAGCTGGCGCACTTCGGCATCCTCACCCCGCGCCAGGAGCCGTGGTCGATCGCGCCCGGCTACATCCCGGCGGTGGCCCTGACCCTCGGTGATCTGATGGACGGCGACGAGGACGAGGATCTCGACGGCCTGCTCGGCGAGGACATCGACATCACCGAGCTCGCCTCCATGCTCACCGGGATGGACTTCGGCGAGCAGGAACAGGAGCAGCTGCGCAAGCTACTCGGCGGGCAGTGAGCGCCTGTCCGCCGATGCGATCGTCAGGGCGTGGGCCGTGACTCGTCCGACGTCGACGCCGCCGGCCCGGAGTCGGCCGGACGGTAGACGACGCCGTAGCGCTCAGCCATTCTGCGTTGTGTCTCGGCCCGGAAAGCGGGGTCCCGGCGCAACTCACGCAGCGTGGCCACCGTCGCTTCGACATCCACATCCGGAGGCGGCTGCTCGGCACTGAGCATGGCGATGGCCTGATCGGCGAAGTCCGGGTCGGCGGCGGCCTGCGCTATCAGCGACTCCTGGAGTGTCATGGCTCCGGTACCGGCGACCCACAGTCCGTCGGATGGAGGCTCCGCGACCGACCCGGACGTCGCCGAAGCCACGGCCAGCAGGAGAAGCACGAGGACGAGGCGACGCCGCACCATGGCACTACACCTCGTCGATGCCGAGGATCGAACGGCAGGAGTCGACGTCGGAGTGCATCTGCCGGATCAGCGGCTCGATGCCCTCGAAGGCCAGTGTCGGACGCAGCCGGCTGACGAATTCGATGGCCAGCCGCTGGCCGTACAGGTCCAGATCGGTACGGTCCAGGGCATAGGCCTCGACCCGGCGCTGCGTGCCGTAGAACGTCGGATTGGTGCCGATCGAGATCGCCGCCGGGAGGCGGCGGTCGCGGGCGTCCTTGGGTAGGTCAAGCCGCACCAGCCAGCCCGCGTACACACCGTCCGCCGGCACCATCCCGACGCTGTCGGGACCGAGATTGGCGGTCGGGAAGCCCAGCTCGCGACCGCGATGGTCGCCGTGCACGACCGTCCCGACAACCCGGTGTGGACGCCCCAGCACCTCGATCGCACCGTCGACGTCGCCGCTCGACAACAACTCCCGCACCCAGGACGACGACCAGCGCCGCTCATGGCCCGCCTCGTCGAGACCCTCTCCCGGCCCACCGTCCTCGGTCTTGCCGGTGAGATCGCCGGTGACCACGACGTCGAAGCCGAGTTCGTCGCCCAGCTCGCGCATGGTCCGCAGGTCCCCGCTGTTGCGGACGCCGAACCGCATGTCGTGACCTACCACGACAGCACACGCGGACAGTCCGTCCAAGAGCACCTGCTGGACGAACTCGCGCGGAGTCAGGGCGGCGAACTCCCGGGTGAAGCGCTGGACCAGAACCGCGTCCAGCCCGGTCGCCTCCATCAGGTCGAGCCGACCCTCGAGGTCGCTCAACAGCGCCGGGGCCCGCTCCGGGTGCAGCACGTGCAACGGGTGCGGCTCGAAGGTGATCGCCACCGCCTTCGCGGACCGCCGGCGAGCCTGCTCGACCAGGTGACGCAGAGCCCACTGATGCCCGCGATGCATTCCGTCGAAGTTGCCCAGCGAGACAGCAGTAGGACCGAAACCGGACGGCACCTCGCTCAGGTCGGTCCATCGATGCACGGGTGGGACTCCTCGGGTCTCAGTATCGGCCGATCCTTCACGGCCGCAGCGAATCTACTCTGCCAGGCCACCGGGCGGAGACCGGACGGGGTCCGCATGCCGGCGACGAAGAGGGACGAACCCCTCTTACAGCTCAGTTCGACAGAGGTTGAGACCGTCACCAATCAGGAACGTCAGGCTTCTTCAGGGTCGGAGCGGGGGCGGAGGCCTCGGCCGGCGTGGCGGCGGAGACGTCGGGTGTGGCGGCCCGGGAGTTCGCGTCGGCCATGGCCCGCTGCGAGGCGACCACGGCGTCCACGATGGCGGTCTCGCCACGTTCGAGCGCCTGCACGTTCCGCGCGCGGAGCGCCCGGCCGGCCTTGTCCGCGGCGACGATCGCGTTGCACTGCGCCTTCACCGAGTCCAGCACGCTCCAGATGGTCTCCTCGGTGATGACCGGTGCCTGCGCGGCATTGGCGACCGCCTCGATCGACCTCGCCGTCTCGGAGAACGCTCCCTGGATGAGCTTGTTGGTGCCCTCCTGTACGGCTGTGCCGAGTTCGGCGCCCTCGCGGGCGAAGGCCGCCTGCTGCCACATCGCCAGCGACTGACGCGCCGACGGCAGACCCATGGTGCGGAAGGCGGCGAGACGACGACGCAGCGAGAACGTCGTGACGATGAGGTTGCGCGTCGCCGGAGCGTGCGCGAAGCCGAGGAAGAACTGCGACCGCCAGTCCGCCCAGGTCTTCTCCGTCTCCGACAGCACGAACGCCAGGTTGCTGTGCACCTCGCGCAGCTCGTTCACCGAGACCTGCCGGCCCTGGTACTCCACCGACTCGCCACCGGTTGCCTCGGCGCCGCGCAGGGCGGCGTCGGCCTCGTCGAACTGCTTGCGCAGCTCCTCGATGACCTGCTCGAGGGCCGCCAGCACGGCCACGACGTCGGTCAGATGCTGCAGGGTCTGCTTGTGCAGGAGCTGGCCGCGGCTGATGTTGTCGGCCAGGGCCGACTCCATCTCCTGGAGCTTGATCTCGGCCAGGTCGATCTTGTCGGTGATCGGCTTCGACTCGCGCACCATCGTCGACAGCGTGTACCGGCTCTTCTTGAACCAGCCGATGATGGAGTTGGCGGCGTCCTCGAGCTTCTGCGACCGCCACTTCTTCTCGAAGCCGTCCATCTCGCGCAACATGTCGTTGACGATGACGTCGGCTTCGGGAACCTTGATGTCGCGTTGCGCCTCCAGCAATTGCACCGAGGCGTTGTTCATCTTCGCCATGATCGGCCCACCGAAGGTGACGATCTGATTGACGTCCTCGACGAACTTGCGGGCCAGCCCCGGGGCACCCCTGCGCAGGTCGGCCAGCTGCTTCTCCGTCAGCAGGCTGCGGAACTTGAATGCGGCGTCCTCCGGACGCGCAACCGTGGTCTCGGACGTCGGGGCCTGGGCGATCGCGAGCTCGAGCGGACTGCCTTTGACTTCGGTGCTCTGCGTGTCGGCGGGCTCGAGCAATGCCGCGAAATCAATGGCGATGGTCTCCTCGGACATCGGGTCTCCTCCTGGGAGTGCGCGGGACGGATCACTTCTCGCGGTCGGTGTACACGTCCGACAGCTTCGCCTCGGTGACGGTCTCGATCAGCGAGTCGAGAGCGACCTTGAAATCGAGATCGCGAGACTCGTTGACCTGTCGGATGTTCTCGACGGCCTGCTGATCGACCGAGGCGACGGCCCGCTGGACCTCGGCCAATCGGTCGTTCGGATTGCTCCAGTACTGCGGATTCGCGGTGATGTCGCCGTAGTAGTCGGCATCGAGAGCCTTGAGCAGCTTGGAGAGCGTGTCCTTGTACTGCGACTGCAGCAGCCGGACCTGCTGATCGGTGCCGCGCTTGCGGACCCGGACGAACAGTTCGGAGACATGCTGAGCCAGGGACGAGACCTGACCGCCGATCGCCGGATACGCCTGAGCACGCTGCTGCAACCGCTCGATCGACGCCCGGACGATATCGCCATCCGGGCCGTTGAGAGCGTCGTCCAGCTCCTTCTCCAGCTGTTTGCTCGTGATGGCCGGACGGGTGCCCCGGGCCTTCCTCCGGCGCCGGACGAACATCACACCACCGGCCGCAGCCGCGGCCACCAACAGAGCGAAACCACCGCCGGCGACGACACCGGTACTGACGCCACCACTGTCCGCGGTATCGGCGGGGGTCTGAGTGAGCGTGCCGGCAGGGAGGCCTATCACCGCTTCTCCGCCGTCCGCCTTGCCCTGCGAATTCAGCGCAGCAGCGATCTTTTCCTCATTGCCATCGGACGCCACGAAGGACAGATCCTTGCTCTGGCGATCCTCAATTACGATTACTGTGGTCACTCCGGTGGCCTTCTTGAACGCAGTCGCCACGTCGCCCGGCGGCACGCTCTGAGCCTGATCGGACTTGATCACTACTACGCGAACACCCTCTGGCAGGGAGTCCTTCACCCCGGATGGATTCGTGATCGAGCCTTCGAACGTGCAGACCGTCTCCATGCTGCATGTGTCGATGACCTTCTGGACATCCGTCACCGCGAGCGCAGGCCCGGCCCCACTGAGGACGGCCGCACCGGCCAGCGCCAAGGCCGAGAGCCCCGTCGTCCATGCCCGGTGTGTTCGCACGTCAGCCACCTAGAAGTTGTTCATGACCGATTGGAAGGTGTCGGTGATCTTCTCCGGGTCGGTCGCGTCGAAGACCTGCCCGCCCGATGCTTGCGCGAGCTTGTTGAGGGAGTCGACGTCGGCGCTGCTGGAGTAGGCGATCGCGAAGATGCGCACCTGCTTGTTGTTGCCGCCTTCCTTCTGATCCGCGTTGATCTTCTGGATCAGCGAGTTCAGCTGCGTTCGCGAATCGGTGTCCTCCCCGTCGGAGAGCACCACGATGGCGTTGATCCGGCCCTCCTCGGCGTGCGCCTTCATGTAGTCGTAGGCCTCGGAGACCGCGTCGTAGAGCGGGGTGCCGGCGCGCTGGCTGTTGGCGAGGTCGGAGATGCTCGACCGGAGAAGCTCCTTGTCCCCGCCGAGCGCCCCGAACGGACGCACCACGCCGATGCCGTTCATCTGCTTGCCGTCGACGTTCGAGGTCAACCCGGTCGTGAAGGCCCAGACGCCGATCTCGTCGGTGGCCCGAACCTGGTCCAGGGTCGTGCTCGACCCCTGGATCGCCCCGTCGAGCCGGCTGCGACCCTCGCCGATCGGCTCGTCCAT
>JBDIAG010000148.1:0-8475 GCA_039812305.1 Actinomycetales bacterium
CACTCCTGAACGAAGACGCGGGGCCACGACCGGCACCCGAGTTCGTGGAATGGCTCATGGGCCTACCGTCCGGCTGGGTCACCGATCCCGACCACGGGCTGACGCAGAACCAGCAGATCACTGCGCTCGGCAATGGAGTCCAGCCGCTCCAGGCTCTGGCCAGCATCACGGGGATGTTGCATGATTCGCGGTTCTAGAGAAGGCACTTGGTGGATTGCCTGGTCAGTATCACTGCCCCGGGCAGCGGCGTCCTCTCGCTGGTAGACGGACCAGAAGCGCATACGCAGCTCGGGTTCGGATGAGCGCGAAGACACCGACGCCGACGCCGACGAGCAGCACGCCTCCGAGGGCGACAGGCATCGCGGCGGCCGGTGCGAGCCATGCAGCGAGGACTGTCGCAGCGACCGGCAGCAAGATGAGTGGCGCAGCACATCGGTAGGCGCGGCGCTGTGCGACACAGAGCCGCCTTCTCGGTCATCCGAGCGCTGCCCGAGCCACTGCCGGGTCATCGACGACGAACACTTTCCGGTTGTCGTGGTCGCTGTGCTGCGCGACCAGAAGTACGCTGGCTGCGGCGAGCCGGTCCATCATCCTGCCCAACTCGCCCGGAACGACGGTCGACCGGCTGTCGCAGCGTTCATCGCCGAGCGCGTGCTCGCCACTCCGTGGCGGGTGCGGCCGGCGGGCGCGGTGAACGGACGGCCGGCCGTGCTCGGCGAGCAGCTCTGGGACGGCCAGTGGCGTCCGGGTGCCTTGATGATCCTGTACGGCGAGCGCGATCAGATCACCTGGCTTGCGACCTTCGTCGGCCCGCAGCTCGTCGGCGGCTGGCTGAACGACCTCGGTCTAGAAGATCACGTCGACAAGCGCCGATCTCGAACACAAGAGTGACGATTCTCTGCGGGCAACGGGCCACCCAATCGGACGTACTATGACCGCTCATGGCGGCAGCCTGTTTCAGAGCCCCGCAACACCGAGCGCGGTGAATCGTTCCCTGCCGTGGGCAGTGATCGTCAGGGCGCGGTCGTCGCGGCGTCGTCTGAGCCAGTCGGCGTCGAGCATGGCGTCGAGGAGGGAGCGACCGAGGCGGCCGGCGATGTGGGGCTGTCGTTCGGTCCAGTCGGGGCAGGGGCGGATGGCGGGGCGCGATGAGTGCTGCCAGGAAAGGGTGAGCCCAAATCCGTCTGCCAGTTCCGACACGTCTTCGCCCATTGGGAGAATCCAGATGCCATTGGCTTCCCGAACCCAGCCGCGATCGAGAGCGACGTCCGCGACGGCAACCCCGACGCGGCCCGCCAGGTGGTCATAGCAGGACCGCGCTTCCCGCATCGCCGCGCGTCGGTCGTGGCTGGCCAGCGAGTTCACGCGCTGCTCGCCCGAGAGGCGGAGGAGCGCTTCGACGGCGGCGGCCACCGCGGGATCGCCCAGGCGGGCCAGTCGGCTGCGACCGTGTTGTTCGACCTCGATGAGCCCGGCGTCGTGGAGCCGTGCCAGGTGGGCGCTCGTCGTGGATGGGGCGATGCCCAGGCGCGCGGCCAGTGCCCCAGCGGGGAGCGCGGGGCCGCCGAGGAGCTCGCTGAGGATGCGTATCCGTGCTGGCTCCGCGATGACGCGACCGAGGTCTTCGAGCGGGAGAGTAGGTTTCTCAGTCATCCGAGCGCTGTCCGAGCCGTTGCCGGGTCGTCGACGACGAAGACCTTCCGGTTGTCGTGGTCGCTGTACTGTGCGACGAGAAGCACGCCGACTGTTGCGAGCCGGTCCATCATTCGGCCCAGTTCGCCGGGAACGTCGGCATCGAGGGGAACCACCACGGCATCGCGGACCTCGACCCCTCCGATGCCGGCATCACTGAGCGCCCGTGCTGCTGTTGGACCATCGGCCACCAGGTAGTGGGCGACGCCCGCCCACATGCCCCCGCCTTCCAGAGAGACCCCGGCGTCGCCCAGGATCGTCCCGATCTGCGCGAGGGATGCCGCGCCGTCCGGCACCTCCACGGTGAGGTCGTTCATGACACGATCTCCACGTCGACGTTGACGTTGACGACCGCAGAGAGAGTGTTGGCGATGTAGCATTGCTCGTGTGCCTTCTCGATGAGCTCGCGCACGGTGTGCTCGTCGGTGCCGCGCACGACGACGGTGATGTTCAGCGTGATGTCGGTGATCCGCATGGGCGAAGCGTCGTGCGGCATGACGGCGTGAGCCGAGTCCGTGTAGCCGATCACCTCCACGTGGGCGAGCGCGGCGACGGCGAGGAACGACAGCAGTTGGCAGGAACTCGCTGCTGCGAGCAGCAGTTGCTCGGGATTCGGTAGGTCCGGGTCGCCGCGGAAGGCAGGGTCGGCACTCACCGTGAGTTCTGCAGCGTCGCCGATCGTGACCGTGTGAGCGCGACCGTAGGACCGGTAGCCCTCGCCGGTGGTTCCAGACCATTCCAGTTCGGTGGTGTAGGTGTGATCGTTCATAGTCCTATCCTCGACCGAGAACGTTTCGTTCCCGAACGAAACGTAGATCGGACGCACTCATTCACGTCGGCGGGAAGCTCGGATAGAGTCCACTTCACTATCGGTGGCAATTATCTCTGAGGTGCATCGAGCAGCACTTCGGCGAGCAGTGGCAGCATAGTTTTCGGGGCGACGAGGTGATCCTGTCCGGCCACGACCTGCGGGCACGCCCCGTGCACGCCGGCAACGGCTTCGGCGACCGTGTGGAGCTCGCGTGGGCTGCGCTGGCCGACCATGACGTGCAACGGTGTCCCGGTCTGGGCGACGACGTCGAGCGGTGGCGGCGTGGCGGTGAGAGCCATGTCGTAGCGCAGAGTGGGAGCAAGCTGTTTCATCGTGGTCCACCCAGGCAGCAGCGGCAACAGGAGGGTGAACGGCTTCGGCATCCCGATCCCTAAGAGGAACCGACGGATCGCTGCAGGACGCTTGTCGTCTTGCAGGAGGTCATCGATCTCACTGGTGAGGGTGGCGTAGTCGCGCGCTTCGTCATCGTCGGCAACCCAGGAGGCGTCGTAGAGCACCACTGCCTCGATCAGGTCCCCGAGCCGGGCTGCGGCGTGCGTTGCGAGCACCGCGCCGGAGGAGTGACCATACAACGCGGCGTGCCCACCCGTTGCGTGGATCAGCGCTTCGATGTCTTCGATCTCCCGCTCCAGGGACCAATCGTCGGCGTCACCGGAGTCCCCGCGACCACGGCGGTCGTAGGTGACCACCGTGAAGCGGTCGGCGAAGACCTTGGCGTCTCGGACGACCTCACGCATTTTCCTGTGGCACAGAGCGCCGGTGATGTAGATCAGGACCACCCCGGCGCCCTGGATGTCGTAAGCGATCTGGGTTCCATCTGCGGATGTGGTGATCGGCATGACTCTCTCCTTTCAGTTCGCGGATCCGTCACTGCTGAGTCGACCCGCACTTTTCATACTTTATGGTCTTGTTTCTAGCAAATAGACGTGCTAGTATGATTTGTCAAGGAGGGATCGTGAACAGACCCAGCTCGGTGGCCAAGCGTCAGGCTGTGATCGACGCGGCGGCGGTCGCGTTCCTGGAACGCGGGTACGACAGCGTGACCATGGACGAGATCGCGGAGGCCTCGTCCGTGGCGAAGCAGACCGTCTATACGTACTTCGGTACGAAAGAGTCCCTCTTCGTCGAACTGGTCGCGTCGATGACGCGCGCGGCGGGCGACCGGGTCCATCTGGAGCGTCCGAGCACCGCCACGCTTCCCGATCTCATTGCCGGGGTGCGTGTGGAACTGCGTCGGCAGCTCGATGTCGTGCTGACCCCGGCGTTGCTGCGACTGCGGCGGCTGGTCATCGGAGAGCAGTCCCGGTTCCCCGCGCTCGCGCGCGCGCTCGCCGAGGAGGGGCCCGGGAGAGCGATCGACGTCCTCAGCGCGATCCTCGGCGATGGGGCCGCCCGCGGGCTCCTCACTGTCCCTGACCCGCGAGCCGCAGCGGCACAACTCAACTGGCTGGTCATGGGCGGCCCGCTGAACGATGCGATGCTCCTCGGCGATCAGGCCGTGTTAGACGAATCAGGCCGTGACGCGCACCTGGACTACTGCCTCGACATGTTCTTCGGCTACCACACCCCAACGACGATGCCCGCCAGCACACCGGGCGATACCAATCGCCGAACATAGAAAGGAACACGATCATGTCCATCACGAACTACCAACCGCTCGATGCGCCCTGGACTCAACGCACCGTCCTCATCTCCGGGGAAGGCAAGGGCGCCTGGACCTACGCGCGACTTGCCGATTCTGCTGAAGCGTTGGGGACGCGAAAAGCCGTCCGTGTGCGCGCCACGGTCGACGGCCACGAGACCGAAGTCACACTGCTGCCCATGGGCGACGGGGACCACATGTTCCCGATGAAGGCGACCCTCCGCGCGTCGACCGACACGTCCGCCGGAGACGCCGTCGCGATCACCATCACCCACCGCGACTGAGGAGCATCATGGATCATTCCCTCCCATCCAGTTCTAGACCCGACGGCATGACGGCGTTCATCGTCAACCGCCCCGATGGACGAGACTCGGGCGACGACTGGACCGCGGACTACCATTCTCTGCCCGGCAGGCCCGGCGTGTCACTGATCCTGGAGAGCACGACGGAGGCAGGCCTCGGCCCACGACTCCACCAGCATCCCTACGCCGAGACGTTCATCATCCGCCGCGGCAGCGCGACCTTCACTGTCGGCACCGAGGAGATCGTCGGCACCGCAGGACAGATCATCGTCGTTCCCGCCAAGACGCCCCATCGTTTCCGCACGAACGAAGGCGGGTACGAGGCGCTGCATATCCACTCCAGTCCGGAGTTCATCACGGAGTGGTTGGAATAAACCCGCGGGCCACTCCCGCGGGTTTGAGTCGGTCGACGAGGTCCGTGATGTTGGTCTTGTCGCAGGCCAGCAGGATCGCCAGGCCGCCGGGGTCCGTGGTGCAGCGCGCAGGCGAGCTGCACCAGCGAACAACGAACGGAGCCAGCGCCAGACAGCACCTGAGACCAGCCGCACGAAGCCGTTCTCGCGCGAGCTGTGCGCACGGCGAGCAATGATGCCGCCAGCGCTCGTGGTGAGCGGTGGCGGCATCGCGCAGTCGACGCGCCTATCGGTTCTCGGCGCGGGCGGCGAGGGCGGTCATCACGTCGGCGAAGTCGGCGCTGACACCTGGCCCCACTTCGGCGGCGACCGGATCCGGGCCGTCGACGGTGCATCGGTAGGTGATTCGGGTGCCCGTCGTGGTCGGTTCGAGTTCGTGTCGAACATACACGGTGACCCCGGCATCGGGTACTTCGGTGACGTCCTCGAAGCCGCGGTCATGTTCCACCCACGCGAGCGTGAATGGCAGCTCGGTGGCATCGGGGAAGACCATGACGGCGGTGGTGCCGGCGGTGAAGGGGCCGTTCATCCGGATGCCGGCGACGCCGTCGTTCCATTCGTGCCAGTGCTCGGGGTCGGCGAGGACGGCGAACACCTCGGTGGGGTGGCGGTGCTGTGACCGGTGATCTCTGTGCTCCACATGGTGGTCACGCTCCGGGCTGGTAGGTGCCGGGTTCCCAGCAGCGGGTGGTGACGCCGATGCGGTTCCAGGCGTTGATGGTGACGAGCAGGGCGATGAGCTGTGCGAGTTCCTGCGGCTCGAACTGTGCGGCGGCGTGGTCGAAGACCTCGCGGGGCACGTGCCCGTCGGTGAGGACGGTGACCGCTTCGGTGAGTGCGAGGGCGGCCTGTTCGCGTGGGGTGAACCAGTCGGTCTCGCGCCAGGCGGGTAGGGCGTAGAGGCGCTGTTCGGTCTCGCCGCCGGCGCGGGCGTCTTTGGTGTGCATGTCGATGCAGTAGGCGCAGCCGTTGATCGTGGAGGCGTGGACGCGGACGAGTTCGCGCAGTGACGGTTCCAGGCCGACGCCGGCGACGCCGTCGAGGCGCGCCATCGCGCCCGCGAACCGGGGGGCGAGGGCGTCGAAGTCGAGCCGCACCTGGGTCGCGGCAGGTGCAGGGGCCGGTGTGATGGACATGGTGGTTCTCCTTCGGTTGATTCGGGTGGATGCCGTGTGTTCGTGGCGTGTCAGGTCGGTCGGGTCCACCAGTTGGACTGGCTGATGGTGCGGAATCTGAGGGATTCGTACAGCGGTCGGCCGGGGCGTGAGGCGGTGAGGCTCACGGGCTGCGTCGCGCTCTGGAGTGCGTCGTTCATGAGGGCTCGGCCGATACCGCGGGAGCGCGCTTTCGGCAGTGTGGTGAGCCAGTAGATGCCGTCTGTGCGTACGCTCGGCACGCGGATGCACGCCCCCACTGTCTCGGCCGCTACTGTCTCGGCCGCGTCGGCATCCGTCGACATGCGTGCGAGGGTGACGTCGGCGCGGTGATGCAGGGATGGGCCCAGGAGCTGCCCGACGGGAAAGTCCTCGACCGGGAATCCGGTGACGATGACGCGATCGGCGATGGCGAGGGCGTCGTCGGTGGCGACGGTCTGGATCGTGACGCCTGGCGGTGTTGCCGCTGCGGCGGGTGCGCCCGGTTCGCGGACCATGACCGGTAGTTGGCGTGCGACCAGGCCGAGCGTGGTCAGATCGACCGCGCCGAACGCGTCCTCGACGGTTACCGGCGCGGACGCGTGTTCCACGACGGCCGCGACATCGGCGACACGAGCACGATCTGGATCGTCGATGATCACCCGACAGGTGTAGGGGCCGTTGAAGGCGCGGACCCCGGGGGCCGTGAACATGTGGTCGCTGCGGGATTCTGCCAAGATCGTCCAGAACACGACGGAGTTCTCGACGGCCGCGGTCAGCTGATCGAGGCGGCGACTCATGACGGTGCTCATGACCGGACCCCGTCCGTGGCTGCGGCGAGCAGGGCGTCTCGATGCCGGACGACCCAGCCCTCGTACGTGCCCGCCGGCCGACCAATGAGTTCGATGACGGTGCTCAGCACCCGGGAGTCGTCGAGGGTGCCGTCGACGTAGAAGTCGAGGAAGGCTGCGGCGTAGGCGGGCGGTAGCTCGCGGGCGAACCGCTCCCTCACCTGGTCGTCGGTCTCGGCCCGGAAGTCGAGTTGACGGTGGAGTGTGCGGCCGAGCGTCGCAACCAGCTCGGGCGGGGTCAGCGATTGCGGCCCCGTCAGACGATACGTCGCGCGATCGTGCCCGGCTTCGGTCAGCGCGAGGGCGGCGACGGCGGCGATGTCGGCCGGGTCGATCCACGCGATCGGCACTCCGGCGAACGGCAACGTGACGACGTCGCCGGCGGTGAGCTGATCAACCCACTGGAAGGTGTTGGACATGAATCCGCTGGGCCGAAGGATCGTCCAGGGCACATCTGCGGTACGCACCGCGTCCTCGGAGCGGACCATGTAGGCAGTGACGGCGTTGCTCAGATCTCCCGAACCGGCCGACGGGCCGGACAGCAGGATGATGCGGGCTCCGCTGCGCTCGGCCAGCCGCACGAGGCCCGGCATGTCCGCGTACCCCGGCAGAAGGAACACTCCCTCGACGTCGTCGAACGCGTCGGCGAGTGAGTCGGGGTTGTTCAGGTCGCCCCGCGCGAACTCCACGTCAGCCGGCAGCTCGTCCCGGTGGGCACGGTAAAGCGCGCGTACCGGCGCACCCTTTTTCTGGAGGGTCGTCACGACTTCACGGCCGACGTTGCCGCTGGCTCCTGTCACGAGGAACATGCCGCCTTCTCCCTTCCGTGTCGCTGGTTTCTGGTGATAGTCCAAGGCTCGGACCGTCTCGGCTGGGGATCAACGAGCAGTCCCGCAACGGCTGCTGAGCCGGCCGCAACGATCCCGTTCATGCGGCGCAGCGTTCGCCGTCCTGCTGACGAGCGGGCCGCGATACGAGGAGCGCCGTCGGAACGGGGAGAACGGAGTCCGCGCGTGCGTCGGTCTCGGCGCGGCGGCTGACGACGCCCTTGGGCCGGGCGAGCAGCGCGATCCCGAGGCATGCGAGCGCCATGACGGTGGTGAGGATGAGCCATCCGGCCGGGCCGAGGGTCATCACCAGAGGCAGGGCGAGCGCGGGGCCGGTGATGCGTGCGAGGCCGGTCGACATCGCGAACGCGGCCTGATAGCTGCCTTCGGCCTCCGCGGGGACGTCGTCGAGGGCGACCCGCCAGGTGGCGATGCCGCCGCACACCTCCCCGAGTGTCAGGGCCGCGATGCCGGCCAGCACGATCGTGACCACGACGCCCGGTGACGCCCCGGCGCCCGAGGCCGCGAGCAGCGTCCCGGCGACGGCCAGCCCGATCGCGGCGGCGACTGCCGCTCGCGAGGTCGCGCGCGGTGTGGCGATCCGAGCCGCCGTGGGGCGTTGGAACGCGATGACCAGGATCGTGTTGACGGCGAGCGCGGCGCCGGGCAGCCACACCGGGGCGGCGGTGCGGTGGATCAGCCACAGCGGCAGGATGACGGCGAGCACCGGCATGGTCAGCTGGATGACCGCGGCCAGGCCGCTCGCCAGCGCGAACCGCGGAT
>JBDIAG010000149.1:0-8474 GCA_039812305.1 Actinomycetales bacterium
GTAGCCGAAACGCCAACTGGTCGAACATTACACCAATCATCGCACCAAGTCCATCGGCCCCGGCGAGGTCCCTGCTGGCACGGCCCGTGGCGAAGGTCGCGAGGAAGAATAAAGGCAAAGTGACCGCTACGAACCGAAATGCATATATTCCCAACTTATCGGGTCTAACATAATACACCAGCACGATAGCGATGAGGGCAATGGACACAAAGGCCCCCCGCTGCCCGGTGCCCAGCAAGAAAACCACCACAGCCGGCACTAGAAGCACAGCGATCAGCCACCGCAGCGAATTCCTCACATGAAAGGCCGTGGTTACAACCACGATCACAAGAGCAGGAAGAAGCGCATTCTTGAACTGGTTGACATATCCTGGAAACAGGTATCGAGACCCGGCATATGACTCCAATCGCAAACCAGCGAGGTCCTGTTCCGACCCACCTGACAGCGACCTAATAGACTCAAAGAACGCAACGTACCCGACAGCCACATAGTACAATACGGAGATGCATACCGACAACCAAACCAGGAGCCAAACTGCTCTCGGATATGCGTAGTCAATTGAGGCATTGTAGTTACTCCTCGTATCACGGGGCCTTGCAATACCACATAGGACCGCGGTTATAATAAGCGCAAGAAAGCTCCACAAGATCACCGCCGCATGGACAGCGTCCGCTTCAACGGCAGGATCCAGCATCGGCAACGTTCCGAACGCCATCACCGCCTGAGCGTAAATAAAGAGACTGATCACGGAGAAATGCCCGAACCAGGTGCCAGCCGTGAACATGAAAATAACCAGCAGGGCCGTGACGGCTAGCAGCAACTCAGACATCTAGTTTACTTCTCTCGACCGCGTAGCCGGCTACGAGCTGGCAACGGAACATTAGCGTATAAATCCCGCCAAACAATATCCCATCGCGCCGGTGGCCAAAGCATTGCCGACATTGAATCTATCGCACTCGACCGCTCGTCGCCACCACCAAGGAAATGCATAGCTTCCCGAACGGGAAACACCATATTCATATCGCGTCGCCTATAGTCCCGACACGACTCCACATCACCGCCGCAAAAATACATCGCAGTCGACGATGCGATCCGTGCTCCTGCTTTACTCGCCAGTGCATAGGATGCCCAAAATTTAGGGTTTATTTCCATAAGCACGTACTCGCCGGAATCGTTCTTCTTGAACTCTACCTGAGCCACTCCATCCCATCTCAATCGCTTGAGAAGTAGTTCTGCCGTCTCGGCGAGATCTGGGTCGTCGAATGTACGCAACCGCGTGCCACTTCCGCCGCGGCGTGGCACCGAGCGCAATTCCTTGTGCTGAAACGTCACCACAGGCTCACCGTGCGCAAATAGACCAGCATGTGCGTAGGTGAAAGGCTCGGCAGCGATATACTCCTGAAGTATGACTGAGCCCCCAAAAGTATCCAGATCTAGGCTAAGAAGCTCGTCCATATTCCGAACAAGCGCCGTGGATTGTCCCCCGCGCTCGACACGAGCCTTCACAAAGACTGGAAATCGGAGGCTCCCCTCCACAACTTCGGTCGCGGCGCCCTCTAGGATTGAAAGCTGTCGCGGGTAAATAACTCCCAGCGACTTAGCAAGGCCATAAGTAAGAGACTTATCTTCAGCAACGGCGAAGGCTTCTCCGGACGGCGACGCCAGCACCGACCCCTCCGGTAGACGGTCGCGCACGTCCATTAGATTAGCGAACGAGTAATATCCGATCGGCATGATAACATCCGGTCGGATATCTTGAATAATCTCTAGAATCCGCTCCCGATAATGACAATTGGTCGAAAGAGGCGCAAATACAGCCTTATGAATAAACCGAGATCGATGGAGATGGGATCTACTCGAAGAGGCTACTCCGTAAATCTCCGCACCCAGATCACGAGATAGCTCCGCAGCAATCGAAAGTGAATGAGAGTACTGGCCATCAAGAAGCAAGATCTTCATCTGCTACTTGCTCCTGAGGGTAACGCGTAGCACAGGCGCCCAACGTGAATAACCCAAAGCGCTGAGATGGTAAGAAACCCCAGGCGCTTATAGTTGTGCAACGACGGCCTATTGGCTGGACTCATGTTGACCAGGATGTCTTCTACTCGTGACGATCGAGCAGACTTTACCCGAGATACTACAAGCGACGGCTGGAGCCCTCGCCCTCTGTGGGAAGGCGCCGTCCAATCGCCATGCAAATAGGCACTATTCGGCGGTAGTGGAAAGTACGACTTCACGCGCAGAGCTTGCTCACTACTGTTGACACGCAGCCAACCCATGGCAACGATTCGATCGTTCTCCACTACTCCAAAACCTTGATCTCCCTCCATGAGATAGCGTGCCGCGACTCGCGCATACCCTGGACGGCTTGCTTCGATCGCCGCCAAACACGAAGCGTCAAGCAAAACAGTTTCAGTGATCCGGCCTGGCTCATTCAACTCCATATCGCAACGGAGCGACATTACCGAATAGCGACTAAGCGAGACTATCCGTGAAAAACTTTTAAACATCAGTCCGGACAACTCCTTCCCGCCAGTTTGCGAAGGATCAAATAGGCGACGTTCCACACCATTAGATAGTAGATGCTCATGCCCCCCGCATAGTAGATCAGTGCCGCATGGATACCGCCTCCCGAATTTGGCACATAGGCAAATGCACCAAAGGTCACCATCACCTTGAGCACATTAAGCATGAGACTTAGACCTTGACGCTCGGCAATTAAGAAGACCTGAGACGCCGGCGCAGTGATCAGACTTAAGAAGTACGCACCCGCAAGTATCTGCACATAGGGTACTGCTCCAGCCCACTCTTGGCCGAAAACCACCTCGAATATGGGCCGAGACGCGACCATCAGTACTGCGGTCGGCACAACTGAAATGATAGCTAGCCGCACTGTCACCTGCGTCAGCAGCTTGCCTACTGCCGACGAACATCCATGGACCTCCCGCATCGCCTCAGCATAAAATACCTGTGCGCTTGATCGCCCCACGAGCTGAACCGGTGCGGATAGAAGCATGACGGCTAGTCCGTACAACCCAGCACTCCGTAGGTCATATGCGGATGCGATTAAGATTGCCGGCAACAAAAGGGCAGCCGTGTTCAGCAGCGCCGATGGCATACCCATATAGGCAAACCTCGCGTAGCGGCGTGCTACAAACCATATGTCGCGCAGCCTCACACTCCCGCGAAATGGGCGCAACACTCCAAGGCCAAGGCTGACGGACCCCGCTGACTGGCCAATGATATGACCAGCGACCAGGCCAAGCGGCCCAGCCCCTACGAGGCCGCCTACAATTTGAATACATGCTGACGCCCCACCCTGCATCGCTCTTGTCGCGCCGATCCTCCCATAGAGGCGCTCCCGTAATGAAAACATGCTAAGAGCCTGGTAAACGGATACCAATAGGACTCCCAACGGAAGAAGTAGCAAGACACCAGTCGGCAACGGTCTATCCAACTTCGAAAAAGACCATTCAGAATAGACGAGCGCAATTATCCCAGATATAAAAGACACAGCGATGGACACTGCGACAGCCAGTGCCAAAAGCGCCTTCGCGTCACGCCGCGACTTCGGAATAGGAATCGCCTGATCAAACCGGAATGACGCCACTACGGCAATAATTCCTAGAGTCGATGTGTAGACTGCCAGGACTCCCAGGTCGCTCGGACTATATAGTCTTGAAATGACTGGGTAGGCAAGCAACATCAGTATCTGGCCGAGAGCGGCTCCAGAAAGGAGGCGTGCTGCTCCACCAACCCAGGCCGAGCGAGAATCACTCGGTGATGCTGCAAAACTGCGCTGGAAACTCGCTATCTCAAGTTTTCTAGACATGCTTCAACTCGGTCCTCGCGATAACCCGTGTGAAGCCATCCATGGCCACACCTGGCAACTCCTTCTCAAGCCTTCCTATCCCAAATTCCTCTCGGAATCCGTCGGCCTCATAGCCCCCCTCCAAGAGCATCGAGGACGTCGGGAGGTAGCCGAACACATCATCCATGCAGCCTGCACAGATCACCGTGCGACTACGGCTGAGACGCCGGACCGGTATTGCGTAAGCCGACACAACTTCGGCCGAGCAACCAACCACGGTGAGCGCGCCGTCAAAGGAAAGCGATGCAAAATCCACATATCCACTCGGCGAGCTGAAAAGCCGCGATGAAGGAATAGATATTCGCGAGGCTCCTACTCTCCGCACATCCGCCGCCTGCTCAGAGGCACGTACGTTTATCACCACGTCGGCCAAACCGCTCGCCCAGTCCGCGTATGTGGTCTCATTCATCGAGTCAAATACTGGCCCGGTCAAAAGGCGCTGAAATTTGCGTATGAAGCTTTGAGCAGTGGCACTCGCACTAGGTCTCGTGTCGCCAGAAAAGCCCTGCAAGAACAAAATTGGCAAATATGGGTCGCCTTCTGCGCTGCGTATTCGACTACGCACGAGGCCTGGATAGTGAGCGGAAACCTCATTGCGTTGCGGCCCGGCCACAGGATGGCACGCATAGCTCCAAATTGCCGCAATCGCCTTGCCTGACGACCCGCGAAACGTCACCGTTACTACTTCCTCGTCTCGTGAACCGTCCAAATTCGGCGCGTTTACCACGGCACCAAACGTCGGACGTCGTGACAATGTCACGACCTTGCGAAGACGGCGATTTATGCTGTGGTCCGCCAACCCACTCGCTATATGCAGATCGCCCTCGGTACCCTCATGATGCAAGAGCTGATGGACCGCATCCGCCAATGTTTGAGTAACGTACTTTAGGTGCTCCGGATCCGGGCGCCCAAGGCGCGGCTTGCCGGAATCGAGCATGGGTGCGCGATGCGTATGACTTGCAAATGTCAGCACGTGATCCTCAGGCAAATCGCATGCAGCGACAATCGCTCGCCTGACATCGGGTCCAACGTACAAGGCATCAAGGGCGACTAAAAGAATAGGATGCTCGTCTGAGCTCCCTCGAATAGATAGAAGATTTGCTTCGAGAGGATCGCGAACTCCTCGCCAACTCTCGGATGCCGCATTAGAGCATCCGAGCTCCACTCGCGTCTGCGGAGTCACCGATATTGTAGAGCCGGCTATTCTAATCATGTCAGGCTTTCAAATGTAGAATTTCCAATAGTTTTACCAGCCGGAAAGAATCTTGAATAGCTTTTGCCGCACAGAGAAGAGTTGCGGAGAAGACATCGACGCTGCTCTGAGCCTCGCCGTAACGGGGCTGGCGCGGCTAAGCAGAACGGCCCCTGTGCGCCCTCCGTATCTCTTCTCTTCCAAGATACTTTCGGTGCGAAATGTTTTCCGATGCACCTCCGAAAATGGCAGCCAATTGGCTTCCGCAAGTAGTTTATAGGCCATCATGCGGGCATGCATTGACTCGCTCATGGATTCAAATCCCTGACGTCGAGGATTCGAATTTGCAGCATGGATTCTATACTCAAGTACAATCTCATCCACATCCACGATGATGTCTGCTAAGGCCTCCGATCCACCGCCAAGCCATAGGTCCTCCGCAACAAGCTTAGCGGGAATCGGAAATAGCATGGCAGCAAGCGGGCGGGAGAGCGCCATCGTCCCACCAGAGCGCGCCCCTCGGCCTGAACGCCGGGGGATCGTCTGTCCATCATATCGCCTATCTTCCGAGAAGGTTCTTAGGCGACCATATACCGCAATACGCTGGTTGGCCTCCGACATGGCTTCTTTGTATGCTGTGACCCGCGAAAGAAGGGAGCGACATGTCATTCGATCATCGCCTCCCATGAGAAATATTAGCTCTCCCGTACATTCTTCGAATGCCCTATTAAAGGATCCTACTTTACCACGCTTTCCCTCGGAAATGATCCGAACGCGGGGGTCGAACAAGGCGGCTTCCTTGGCGACCCGAACAGTGTCATCGGTCGACCCATCATCCACGATGATCAGTTCGAAACTGTCGTAACTCTGCGAGAGTACGCTCTTAATCATTTCTGCGATATACGCCTCTTCATTAAACACTGGTGACAGAATAGAAGCGACAATGCCTTTTGTGGACTTTTCTTTGGTCATCGAACAGATCCGATGGTCGAACTCGTCAGCCCTATCCTTCGCGCGTGACTGTGAACCGTTGAGCGGATGAACTTTAAAGTGCGAACGGATGTGTCGGCAATTTCGTACTCAGATGGCGTCGTCGTCGCCGAGCTGGAAAAGGGCTCTGAGAGCGCGATGCGGGCCGCGTCTACTACATCAGGTGCGTTGAGGCCGGCCGATACGATAGCTCCGGAGTCGATCGCTTCCGGACGCTCAATGAAGTCCCTTAAGGTCACGGCAGGAAATCCGAGAATGCTTGACTCTTCGCTAATGGTTCCGCTGTCTGAAAGGACCAGCCTCGCACATGATTGTAGTTTCACATAGTCATGAAATCCGAACGGAGAATGGAATCTGATACCCTGTTTTGCCTCGGCAGGTAACCCCTCAAGCCGCTTGCGTGTGCGGGGGTGTGTAGATACGAGAACCGGAATGTCATAGTCGTTCCGGAGTGCCTGCAAGGCCTCGATCGCGGATTCTAGACGCTTCGGGTGATCAACGTTCTCTTCGCGGTGGAGACTGACCAGGAAGTACCCCTGGGGTGTAAGGCCTTGACGTTCGAGAATATCACTCGCGCTAATCTGTGCGCGATTCTGCCCCAATACCTCACGCATCGGTGAGCCAGTTAGAAGAATTCTAGATGGATGAATTCCTTCGGCGATAAGATTGCGTCTTGCGTGCTCGGTGTAGACGAGATTGTAGTCCGAGATATGGTCTACGAGTCGGCGGTTGGTCTCCTCCGGCACATTTTCGTCGAACGAACGGTTGCCGGCTTCCATATGGAAGACTGGTACTTTCATGCGCTTCGCCATAACTGCCGAGATACAACTGTTGGTGTCGCCGAGCACGAGAAAAGCGTCTGGTCGCTCCTGCGCAATTGCTGACTCTGCCTTTACAAGGATCGAACCAAGCGCCGCGCCAAGGGACGACGTGTCGGCTTTGAGAAAGTGGTCTGGTTGGCGTAGACCAAGTTCCTTGAAAAATAGTTGATTTAGCTCGTAGTCATAGTTTTGCCCGGTATGAACAATAACCTGATCCATGTGCTCGTCTAGCAGTTTCATCGTGGCAGATAGACGGATAATCTCTGGCCTGGTGCCTAGTACCGTCATTATCTTGAGCCTATAGCTCATTGTCCACTCCTATAGATCTCAGTGCCTTCTTCGGTTCCACCAAGGCGTAGTACTGGTCCGGCTTTTCCTCGTCGAGCAGCTCGTCTGAGAAGAAGAAGGTGACGAGCTCGTCGCCCCCGACGTTCCGCAAGTTGTGGACCCACAACGTGGGCATATCTACGATCGCGGGCCGCTCACCGCTGACACGCATAGTCAGTACGTCATCGTGCAATAGCCGCCGGAAACGGATTTCAGCTGTACCTTTAACCACGACAAAGCGCTCGACTTTGCTGAGGTGATAATGCTCGCCGCGCGTCGCTCCGGGGTGGGTGGTCGACAGGTAGGTCTGCGCGGTTCCGCCGTGGTAGCGAAGTGATTCGAACAAAATTCCGCGGCGGTCAGCATGGACCGTAGGGTACAGCGGAAACCTGCTCGGGAAAGTGTAAGAACGATAGGTATTGAACAGCTCCAGATCGAAATCACTGTTAAGTGGAGGTATCTCGCCTCGAGAGTACAGAGAATCTATATTTGTCAGCATGTCAAGAACCCTCGAAACAGTGACCGGTAGACCCTCGGCCTCGAGCATCAGGTTTGCGGAGCCAGTCCCGGCATCGATCAGTATCTGCGCGGCGCGCTGCGCATGAAGTAGGGGCACTTCCTTGTCGTGGAGCAATGTTGGCTGTTGACCAGCCACGATGCGGGCTGCGAAGGTCGCGACAAACGAATTATAGTCGGGCCGGCCATGCTCGCCGAAAAGGTTCGGCAACAGAACGTTGGCGAAGGAGCCTCCTACTTCGGCGACCGCATTGCCGACAAGCTCAGCTGCGCATGCCTTCCCGCGACCGTATGGACTGTCATCGCGCGCTTGGATCGAGTTTGCGTAAACGACTCTAACTGGCCTGCCCACCTCGACGAGTGCGTCAGCCAGTTTGCGTGCGAGTCGCACGTTTCCTTGCTCCACCTCAGAGTCCGTCGAGGCTCGGTTTACACCAGCGACGTGATACACGGTGGTGGCGGTCTCAAGGTGATGCCGCAGACGATCTTGATCGTCGATATCATACCGGCCTAGCCGGACCGGTTCTCGACCGGTGAGGGTTGCCAGCCGGCAGGCCAGGTGCCATCCCAAGAATCCGTGGCCACCCGTGATCACGGCGTTCATGAGTGACGCTCCAGCGCCACACGAATCTCTGGGAGGGTCAGCAACAGCTCCTTCACCTGGGGCACCTCCATACGTTCGGTGTTGTGAGAGTTGTAGTCCTCCGCATTTGCGATTTCTTCCGAACCCTCGTCGAAGAATAGCTCGTACTCCAGG
>JBDIAG010000150.1:0-8463 GCA_039812305.1 Actinomycetales bacterium
GCATCGCGGCGCAGGCGGACGGTTCGGCGTGCGCCAGATACCCATCGAAGAACAGTGCCGGTCGCGCCTCGTCGGACGCCGTGGCCAACCGCAGATCAAGGCCATCGCCCTGGAGCAACAACGACGGAGCGTCATAGCTCAACCCCAGCTCCACGACGTCGGCCACACGCACAGAGTAGGCGGATCGGGAGTGGATACTGCCTGCATGATCGAGCTGCCCGAGATCACCTTGTGGCCCCAGTTGCGGGCCGTGGACCCGGCGATCATCGGTGGTCTCATCGTCGACTACGGCGAGAGGGAGCGAGCCACAACCGACCCGACCTGGGGAACGTCCGCCAGGCGCGCGACCGACGCGCCTTCGAAGGCGCCTGCGCGGCTCTGGGAGCAGCCGCCCGCGGAAACCGGCCGGATCGGCCCACGACGACGATGCCCGCCTGGCTGATGCGCGAGATCCGCTCCATCATGGAACCGCAGGGATGGCCACAGCCGATGTTCGGCGTCGCCATCCGTCTACTCGAGTTGGCCGGCCTCGTCGAACTCGCCTGGGACGACGTCTACGTCCAGTACATGTCGGCGGCGCTCGTCGAAGGTCCGATCACTGACGATGGCGAACCGCGGATCACCGCGGAGTGGTTCGCAGTCGATCGCAGCGCCGCGGAGTTCGTCTTCTGGGGCATGTTCGAGGTGGAGCCAGCGGCCCGCGACAGTTGGAGGAAGGCCCTTCCGGCCATGATCCGCGCGGGATACGTCGATCGCGACCGGGTGCTCGATGAGTCGCTGACCGCCGTGAACCGTGGTTTCAGCAACCATCGCAACAAATGGTTCGTCGACGTGATCTCCTCGATGGCGACACCGGAGGATCTCGTCGCGCGGCAGACCCGCATCGCCCCGCTACTCGCCAGCGACTCCGCGAACGTCCTGCGCGGTGCCCTCGACTGGCTCCGGACGATCGACGCGACCGGCCGGCTGGACGATGAGACAACCTGCGATCAGCTCGGTTTCGCACTCGGCTCGCCGGTGAAGGCCACCGCCGCCAGGGCCCTGGCGTTGCTGCGCAGCATCGGCGGGAGGCGACCTGAACTCGTGGTGCCGGCGACGATCGCGGGCCTGGCGCATCCCCATCCGGACATCCAGCGGGCATCGGTCCAGCTGTTGAGATCGACCGGACAGGAACGCGAAGTCGAGCGGTGCGCAACGGATCTGAGCCCATCTATCCGGCAGGAACTCGGTCTGTCCGAGGCACCGTCACCCGGCCCGACCTTCGAGCCGGGCATCACCTTAAGAGTCGGCCATCGCCACAGCACCATGGACGTCGGATGACCCGGTCCGCCCACCGGACTCGGATGACCTCGCGCACAGGCTGGCGGCGGTCATGGAGAACCCGGATGACCCGATCGAGCTCGAACTCGTCCTGGACGCCCTCGTTCGCCGCCCGAATGATGCCACCTTGCGTTCGGTCGTCACCAGGGCAGCGAAGCTGCTGAAGAGCGAATCGACCGAGCAGACCTCCTACGGGTCCGACCACTGGCTGGGCGGCCGGATCGCCGGCCTGGTGGTGATCGCCGACGGCGGCAGGCCGCGGGATCTCGAGGCCGTGCCTTCCGGCCAGCTCCGGTTTCTCGAACGGCGACTGCGAGAGGTGGAGAAGCGCCTCGAGCAGGCCCTGGCGGAACCGCTCTTGGCCGCGCCCGATCACGGGTCGGGATGGATATCTCCGAGCACCCTCGTCGACCGGGTCAATCGGCTCGTCCACCCGCCGGGGCCGGCCGACGTCGTCGCCGCACTGCTGAGACTGCATCCGGACGGCCGGGAGGAAGCAGCGACCGACCTGAAGACCGACGGCGAGGTGGCGGCGGCACTGCGCTACGCCCTCGGCGGCCACGCCCGGCCGGCCGATGTCGTCACGGCCTCCTGGTGGGTCGGGGCCGGTCGCGCCCGAGCGCCTTTCGCCGACGACCCTCTACTCGCCGAGGCCGGGCTCAACGCCGCCGGACAATCCGGGCCGGCATGCCCCGTCCCGATCGCCGTCGTCACTCCCCGCCGCATCGACGATGGCTACGGGCCACCGGTCACCGTGAAGGACGTCGACTTCCGCATCGAATGCCCGGGCCAGCAGAGCGAGACAGACCCCGATGTCCTGCAGCCGACGACCATGGTGACCTTTCACGACCCCGACCGAGATCCCACGTGCAGTGCCCGCGAGTGGTTCGGCTGGGCGGCGACGACGGTCCTCGCCGACGCCGATCACTTCCTCGTCGAAGGACTGCCCCGACTGGTGTCCTCGGCGGCCGACGGCTACATCAGCTCCTCCTACGACGACCAGGACATCCTCGACGCCCTCGCCCACCACCCCGGCAGGTTCGGACGACTCGCCGCCACCGCGATCGCCATCGGCCTGTCCGTGCACCGCCCCGAGGACAGGGTCCGCGCCGTCGACCTCGTGATCGACGCAGCGCAGGGCCGATGCCCACCCGAAGCGATCGGACGCGGTCTCGCCGACCTCTCCGGAGTCTGGACGGCCAACCGGGTCGCGACCGGCCTCCGCACCGCCTCCGCCGCAGGGGCCTCAGCCGCGGTCGTGGACATCCTCGGCGTCGCGCTCCCGTCCCTGGATCGCCGCCACCCCGGACTCAGCAGCCTGCTCGACGTCCTGAGCGATGACCTGGCCCGCACCGGCACACCCCTTCGACCGGCACTGCGCGATTGGCTCCACGGCTTCACCGGAACCTCCCGATCAGCCCATACCGCCCGAGCCATCCTCTCCCGGTAGCCCGGTCCCGGTAGCCCGGTCCCGATAGCCCGGGCCGGCCATCGGGTGACAAAGAGGGCCAGCGGCTCGGTCAGTGGTTGAAGTGGCGCGCCCCGGTCAGGTACATGGTCACTCCGGCCGCCTGGACGGCCTCGATCGTCTCCTGGTCGCGCACCGATCCGCCCGGCTGCACGATCGCCCGGACGCCGGCCGCCAGCAGCAGCGCCGGGCCCTCCGAGAACGGGAAGAACGCGTCCGAGGCGGCGACGCTGCCCCGAGCGCGGTCGGCACCGGCCCGGTCGACCGCCAGCCGGCAGGAGTCCACCCGGTTCACCTGACCCATGCCGATGCCGACGCTGGCGCCGTCCTTGGCCAGCAGGATGGCGTTGGACTTCACCGCGCGCACCGCCCTCCAGGCGAACACCAGCTCGGCCAGGAGCGCCTCGTCGGCCGGCTCGCCGCTGACGTGCGTCCAGGTCGCCGGGTCGTCGCCCTCGGCGTCGATCGAGTCGGCCTGCTGCAGCAGCATCCCGCCGCTGACCTGGCGCATCTCCAGGCCGGGCCGGTGGTAGCCGTCCGGAAGCTCCAGCAGGCGCAGGTTCTTCTTCCGGGTCAGCAGCTGGAACGCCTCGTCGTCGAACGCCGGCGCCACGACGACCTCGGTGAACACCTCCGCCACCTGCGCCGCCATCGCCGCGGTCACCGGCCGGTTCACGGCGATCACGCCGCCGAACGCCGACACCGGGTCGCAGGCGTGCGCCTTGGCGTGGGCTTGGGCGACGTCGGCGCCCACGGCCAGCCCGCACGGGTTGGCGTGCTTGATGATCGCCACGGCCGGCTCGGCGAAGTCGAACGCCGCACGCACGGCCGCGTCCGCGTCCACATAGTTGTTGTAGGACATGGCTTTGCCGTGCAGCACGGTGCCCTGCGAGATACCGGGTTCGGCCGCTTCGTCCACGTACAGCGCCGCCCCCTGGTGGGGATTCTCCCCGTACCGCAGCACCTCGGCCCGCTGCAGCGCCAGACCGGTGTAGGCGGGCCAGCCGGAGGTGGGCTCGTCCAGCTGTTGCGCGCACCAGGACGCGACCGCCGCGTCGTAGGCGGCCGTGTGCGCGAAGGCCGACGCGGCCAGGCGGCGGCGGGTGGCCAGGTCGAAGCCCTCGCCCTGGGCGGCGGCGACGACATCGGGGTACTGGGCCGGATTGACGACGATCGCCACGCTCGCGTGGTTCTTGGCCGCGGCGCGCACCATGGACGGCCCGCCGATGTCGATCTGCTCGATGATCTCCTCCAGGCCGGCTCCTGAACGCACGGTCTGCACGAAGGGGTAGAGATTGCCGACCACGAGGTCGAACGGCTCGACCTGCAGCTCCCGGAGCTGACGAGCGTGGTCGGGATTGCGCAGATCGGCGAGGATCCCGGCGTGAACCCGCGGGTGCAGCGTCTTGACCCGGCCGTCCAGACACTCCGGGAAGCCGGTCACGTCCTCCACGGTGGTCACCGGCACCCCGGCCGCGGCGATCGTCGCCGCGGTCGAACCGGTCGACACGATCGTCACACCGGCCTCGGACAGGCCCACGGCGAGCTCGGCCAGACCCGTCTTGTCGTACACCGAGATCAACGCACGCCGGATCGGGCGATGGTCGTTCATCCGAAGGTCACCTTCCTGTCGACGGTGGTCCAGCCGGTGCGGACCATCCGGGCGATGGTGCTCACGAGCATCTCCCGCTCGGCCACCTTGATGCGTTCGTGCAGAGTCTCCACGGTGTCGTCGTCGAGGACGTCGACAGCTCGTTGGGCGCAGATCGCGCCGGTGTCGACACCGGCGTCCACGATGAAAAGGGTGCAACCGGTGATCTTGACCCCGTACGCGAGAGCGTCCCGAGGGGCATGCGTGCCCGGAAAGGACGGCGACAACGCCGGGTGGGAGTTCACGCACCTCCCTCCGAACGCGGCGAGGAAGGCCGGGCCGACCAGTCGCATGAAGCCGGCGAGAACCACCAGATCAGGGTCGAACCGGGCAACCTGCGCCGTCAGCTCACGATCCCAGGCCGCGCGATCCGCCGCCATCGGCTGGACGAAGGTGGCCGCCCCGGCCCGACGGCCCCGTTCCAGCGCCGCCGCCTCCGGCAGGTCGGACCCCACGGCCACCACCCGCGCACCGTAGGCGGGATCGTCGCAGGCGTCGAGCAGGGCCTGCATCGTGCTTCCGGATCCGGAGGCGAGGACGACCAGCCTGGCGGGGGCACCTTCCGCGACCGTTCCGTCGTTGACGAGGCGGGGCGCGTGGTATCTCGGTTGCTGCGGCCCGTCAGTCACGTAGGGAGACAATAGCCGGTGGGCGAGCGAGGCAAGAACTCCGCGGAGCGGCGGGCGACGCTGATTCTGCTGTGCCTGGCGGCAGCCGTGGCCACCGGGCTGTCGCTACCGTGGGGATTGGGCGCTCTCGTCTTCATCGTGCCCGGCTTCGTCGTGGCCATCCGCGGTCTCAACGCCCGGCCGGGCCAGCGGATGCCGCGCCGACGCGCCTTCTTCGCGGTGGCCCTGGTTCTGCTCACCGTGCTGTCGATGGTGGCGAGCGTGCGGATCGCCTTCTACCCGAGCCAGGCGGGCCTGGAGCGATGCGGCACCACGACGATCACCGAAGCCGGGCAGGCGGAGTGCCGGCAGCAACATCTGCCGTGACCGAGGAATCGGCTACCGCCGCGGTCCGCGCCGCCCGACCTTGCCACGCACCCCGTCGCGCACCCTGGCGCTCGCCTTGCCGGCCTCACCGGCCGCACGACGGCCGAGACGCCTGACGCCGTCTCCGGCTGCTCCCAGCCGGGCGCCAGCTCCCGCAAGGCCGAGTCTGGCTGCCAGGCCGCCCATCCGGCCGGCCACCCGACCCAGCCGGCCTCGCGCCAGGTGCGGACCAGCGAACATGCCGATCGCACCACCGACCAGCATCTCGAGAAACACGACGACGCTCAGCATCAGCGGATGCGTGCCGATCTCGCTCATCCGACCGCCACCGGCCGATCCCCCGGCCAATCCCGCGAGCACCGCCGCCACGAGGGTCACCGTCAGGGCCATCAGGGCGATGTCGCCGATCGGCGGCAGAGGGCGAGCCTGTGCCGGCCGGCGGGTGCGCAACCAGTACCCCGCCGCCGCCCCGGCCAGCACGACCAGAACGGGGACGAGCCAGGCCAGGACGGGATGCTCCACCGGCCGCGGCAACGCCCCGAGAAGCGGCAACGCGGGAAGCGGACCCAATTCGGTACTGCCCAGGGTCACCTGGGTGCCGGTGCCGACCGTGAAGCCCGGCCCGGCGACGTAGGCCGCGGCCCAGGTGAGCGCGGTGGGCAACAGCATCAGCTGCAGCAGGACGAGGACGATGTTGCCCATCACGCCCGCCTGCAGGGCACCCTGCAAGGCGGCGATGCGGCCCCAGCCGAAGGCGATCGCACCGGCGAGCACGATCGTGGCGAGCCCCAGCCAGCCGAGCAGGGCCACCCCGGCCGCCCGGACGATGTGCTCGGCCAAGACCGCTCGCGGACCCTCGCGGCGCCACAACGGATAGGTCGCGGCCAAGAAGCCGACCGCGGCCACGGTGAGGCAGGACAGACCGACCGAGCCCAGGGGCGCCCGGGCCTGGGTGGAGCCGGCGACTGCCGCCGCCATCATGCCCAGCACCGCATAGCCGGCACAGAAGACGGCGCCGGAGGCCAGCGCGTAGGTGCGCAGCATCCGGCGGGCCCGGTCACGCTCGTGAGTCGCCTTGGCAACGGACCGTTCCCGCTCGTAGAGCGCTTCGCGCACCCTGGTCGCGCCCCGCCAGGTCAGGCGCACGACGACGGCGATCAGCGCCAGCGGAGCGAGGTCGAAGGTGCCGTGGCCGAGGACCAGGGTGGCGCCGTGCGCGACGGCCCACACGTCCACGGCGACCCGGACGGCCTCCGGCCAGCCGACGCTGACCTTCGGCGTGACGACCCAGATCGCGATGGCGATCGCACAGGCGGCCAGGAGCCCGGTCGCGGCCACTTGCGCGGCGGCGACGGCGGCGACCCAGACCGGGTGCCGCCCAGAACCTTCGGTGCTCTGCGGCGCCGGCTTGGCGGCGGGTTCGGAGACGATGGACATCCTCGCCATCCTCTCCGAACCCGGCCCCGGCGTCGCGCTGGCACGCCGAGGCGCCGCTATCGCAGCCTCGACTCTCTCAGGACGTGAGCAGTTCCCGCATCAGGGCGGCGGTCTCGGACGGCGTCTTGCCGACCTTGACCCCGGCGGCCTCGAGGGCCTCCTTCTTCGCCTGCGCGGTACCCGACGAGCCGGAGACGATCGCGCCGGCGTGGCCCATCGTCTTGCCCTCGGGAGCGGTGAAGCCGGCGACGTAGCCGACCACCGGCTTGGTCACGTGCTCCTTGATGTAGGCGGCGGCCCGCTCCTCGGCGTCACCGCCGATCTCGCCGATCATCACGATCGCCTTGGTCTCCGGATCCTTCTCGAAGGCCTCGATCGCGTCGATGTGGGTGGTGCCGATGATCGGGTCGCCACCGATGCCGATGCCGGTGGTGAAGCCGATGTCGCGCAGCTCGTACATCATCTGGTAGGTCAGGGTGCCGGACTTGGAGACCAGCCCGATCGGGCCGGGACCGGTGATGTCCGCCGGGGTGATGCCGACATTGGACTTGCCGGGGCTGATGATCCCGGGACAGTTCGGCCCGATGATGCGGGTGCCGCCACGCTGCTTGGCGTAGGCCCAGAACTCCGCGGTGTCCTTGACCGGGATGCCCTCGGTGATCACGACGCAGAGCGGGATACCCGCATCCACCGCCTCGATCACTGCGGACTTCGTGAAGGCCGGCGGCACGAACACGATGCTGACGTCGGCACCGGTCTGGGCGATCGCCTCCTTGACCGAACCGAACACCGGCACCGCGACGGCGGAGCCGTCCGCCCCGGTGAAGTCCACGCTCTGGCCGGCCTTGCGTGGGTTGACGCCGCCGACGATCGTGGTGCCGGCGCTCAGCATCCGCTGGGTGTGCTTGCTGCCCTCGGCACCGGTCATGCCCTGGACGACGACCTTGGAGTTCTCGTCGAGGAAGATTGCCATCTGTATCGCCGTCCTTACTTCGCAGCCGCGAGTTCGGCGGCCTTGCGGGCCGCTCCGTCCATGGTGGCCTCGACCGTCACCAGCGGGTGGTTCGCCTCGGCGAGGATCGCCCGGCCCTTGTCCACGTTGTTGCCGTCGAGACGGACGACCAGCGGCTTGGTCGCCTCGGACCCGAGGATGCCGAGCGCGGTGACGATGCCGTTCGCCACCGCGTCGCAGGCGGTGATGCCGCCGAAGACGTTGACGAAGACGCTCTTCACCTGTGGATCGTGCAGGATGATGTCCAGCCCGTTGGCCATCACCTCGGCCGAGGCGCCGCCGCCGATGTCCAGGAAGTTGGCCGGCTTGACCCCGAGATCCTCACCCGCGTAGGCCACCACGTCCAGCGTGCTCATCACCAGACCGGCACCGTTGCCGATGATGCCGACCTCGCCGTCGAGCTTGACGTAGTTGAGGTCCTTCTCCTTGGCCTTGGCCTCCAGCGGATCGGCCGCGGCCTTGTCCTCCAGCGCCGCGTGCGCCGGGTGGCGGAAGTCGGCGTTGGCGTCGAGGGAGACCTTGCCGTCGAGCGCGATGATCTCGCCGGACGAGGTGAGCACGAGGGGGTTGACCTCGACCA
>JBDIAG010000151.1:0-8434 GCA_039812305.1 Actinomycetales bacterium
GGGGCCAGGTGGGTCCGGGGGAGTCCCGGATGAACCGCGCGGTGGTCATCCGCACCACGGCCGGCCTCGTCGCCTATCTCCGTGACGTCGTCGGTGAAGGGCCCCGGATCGTCATCGGGTATGACGCCCGGCACGGTTCGGCGGCCTTCGCCCGGGACACGGCGGCGGTGGCCGACGCTGCGGGGTGCGAGGCTTTGGTGCTGCCGGGCTTGTTGCCCACCCCGGTTCTGGCGTTCGCGGTGCGTCATCTGGACGCGGATGCCGGTGTCATGGTCACGGCCTCCCACAATCCGCCCGCGGACAACGGGTACAAGGTGTACCTCGGCGGACGGGCTGCCGAAGGGCCGGGGCGGGGTGTCCAGATCGTGCCGCCGGCCGACGCCGACATCGCAGCGGCCATCGCCGCGGCGCCGGCCGCCGATGCCGTCCCACGTTCGGATCAGGGTGTGCGTCAGCTCGGTGACGAGATCACCGCGGCCTATCTGCGTCGGGCGACGGCCCTGACCACGGCCCATCGCCAGCGGCTCACCGTGGTCCTCACCCCGATGCACGGAGTCGGCGGCGACGTCGCCCAACGCGCTCTCGAGGCGACCGGATTCGTCGACCTCCACCTGGTCACCCAGCAGGCCACGCCGGACCCGGACTTCCCGACCGTCGCCTTCCCGAATCCGGAGGAGCCCGGCGCCATCGATCTCGCACTCGCCCGCGCCCGGGAGACCGATGCAGATCTCGTCATCGCCCTCGACCCCGACGCCGACCGGTGCAGTGTCGCGATTCCGACCGGCTCCGGCGGGTGGCGTCAGCTCAGCGGGGACGAGGTGGGCGCCCTGCTCGGGGAGGCGGCGGCCGTCCGTGCCGTCGCCGAGAATCCTTCCGCCCCCGGCGCTCTCGCGTGCTCGGTGGTGTCCAGCCGGCTGCTTGCGCGGATCGCCGAACATCACGGGTTGCGCCACGCGACGACCCTCACCGGATTCAAGTGGATCGCCAGAGTGGACGGACTCGTCTTCGGCTACGAGGAGGCGATCGGCTACTGCACCGACCCGGGCGCCGTCCGGGACAAGGACGGGATCACCGCGGCTCTGCGGGTCGTCGACCTGGCCGCCGCCCTTGCCGACGACGGCCGAACGCTGCAGGACGCTTTGGACGACCTGGCGCGTCGCCACGGTCTGTACGCGACGGCTCCGGTGACCTTCCGGGTCGAGCACCTGTCCTCGATCGCTCCTGCCCTGGCCAGGTTGCGTTCCGCGCCGCCGAAGACGCTGGCCGGCTCACCGGTCACACAGATCGTGGACCTTGCGGACGGCATCCCCGAGCTGGATCTCGGCCCGACGGAGGGCCTTCTCCTGCTCACTGCCGCCGACGACCGGGTCGTCGTCCGCCCGTCCGGCACCGAGCCGAAGCTCAAGTGTTACCTCGAGGTCGTCCTGCCCTGCGCCGGGGACGCAGCGGTGCCGCGCGACGAGGCGTCCGCCCGTCTCTCGGCGCTGGCATCGGACGTCACTGTCGCCGTCGGCCTGTGATCGTGTCCTGCCATCCCGGGTGTGTCCGGCCAGGAGCGGTCCATTTCCCGCGGTTGGCATCCCATAGTCCTTCTGGCGGGACGGATGCCGACGACGAGGCTCAGTAGCCGCCGGCCTCGGCCTCGGAGTCGGGAACGCCGTCGAGCCCGTCCAACACCGCGCGCGTGCCGGAGAGCCCCAGTCGAGTGGCTCCGGCCTCGACCATGGCCACAGCCGCCTCGGCCGTGCGGATCCCACCGGACGCCTTGACCCCCAGTCGGCCGCCGACGGTCTTCGCCATCAGCGCGACCGCATGGGTGGACGCGCCCCCGGCCGGATGGAAGCCCGTCGAGGTCTTGACGAAATCAGCCCCGGCGCGTTCCGCCGCCTCACAGCAGGCGACGATCTGCTCGTCCGTCAGCGCCGCGGATTCGATGATGACCTTGAGCACCACCGGCGCCGGGCAGGCGTCCCGGACGGCACGGATGTCCGCCTCGACCGCGGCCCGGTCGCCGGCGGTCACGTCCGCGAGATTGACGACCATGTCGACTTCGTCGGCACCGTCCCGTACCGACCGGGCCGCCTCGGCGGCCTTCACCTCGCTGTGGTGGGCGCCGGACGGGAACCCGCACACCGTCGCCACCAGCACGCCCTCGGGTACCTCGACGGGCAGCAGGCTCGGGGACACGCAGATCGAGTAGACGCCGAGCTCGGCCGCCTCGGCGGCCAGCGCCGCCACCTGCTGGGGCGTCGATTCCGGCTTGAGCAGGGTGTGATCGACAAGCCGCGCGAGATCGCCACGGGTCAGTGCGGTCATCGTGGTCTCCTGTCAGTCAGCCGATCCGATCGAGGACGACACTGTCACGTGTGCTCGTCCCCGCCGCGGCGTTCGGGTCGATGTCGATGCCACCGTCGAGAGCCTCGCGAGCGCGCTCGAAACGTTCCGGCGTATCCGTGTGGAGGGTGAGCAGCTTCTGCCCGGCTCGAACCTGCTCGCCGGGTTCGGCGTGGATCTCGATGCCGGCCGCCAGCTGAACCGGATCCTCCTTGCGGGCCCGGCCGGCGCCGAGCCGCCAGCTGGCCACACCGACCGCGAGGGCGTCGAGACGGGTGAGCACGCCGTCCTGTTCGGCGACCACGTCCTCGGTGTACGCGGCCACCGGCAGCGCCCCGTCGGGATCGCCGCCCTGCGCCGCGATCATCCGCCGCCACGCGTCCATCGCCCGTCCGTCCGCGAGCGCCGCCTCGACGTCGGCATCGGGCTGCCCCGCGAGTTCGAGCATCTGCCGGGCCAGCACGCAGGTGAGCTCGACGACGTCCGCCGGACCGCCGCCGGCGAGCACCTCGACGGACTCGCGCACCTCGAGGGAGTTGCCGATGCCCCGTCCCAGCGGGGTGGACATGTCGGTGAGGACGGCGACCACCTTCAAGCCGGCGTCCTGCCCGATCTCGACCATCGTCGACGCCAGTTCCCGGGCGCGGTCGAGGTCCTTCATGAAGGCGCCCGACCCGACCTTGACGTCGAGGGTCAGCGCGCCGGTGCCCTCCGCGATCTTCTTGCTCATGATCGAGCTGGCGATGAGGGGGATCGATTCGACCGTGCCGGTGATGTCGCGCAGCGCGTAGAGCTTCTTGTCGGCCGGGGCGAGACCCGAGCCGGCGGCGCAGATCACCGCCCCGACGTCGCGCAGGATCTGCATCATGTGCTCGTTGGTGACGTCGGCCCGCCAGCCGGGGATCGACTCCAGCTTGTCGAGCGTCCCGCCGGTGTGCCCGAGCCCGCGACCGGACAGCTGGGGAACGGCCACTCCGAAGCAGGCGACGAGGGGGGCAAGGGGGAGCGTGATCTTGTCCCCGACGCCCCCGGTCGAGTGTTTGTCACTGGTCGGCTTGCCGAGATCGGCGAAGCTCATCCGCTCGCCGGACGCGATCATCGCCTGGGTCCAGCGGACGATCTCAGCCCGGTCCATGCCGCGCAGGAAGATAGCCATGGCCAGCGCGGCCATCTGCTCTTCGGCTACCTGGCCGCGGGTGTAGGCGTCGATGACCCAGTCGATCTGGGCATTCGAAAGTCGCCCGCCGTCCCGTTTCGTGTGGATAACGTCGATGGTGTCCATGGTGCCGCCGAGCCTAGTGGCCGACGACGCATCGGTGCGCGAATAGGTGTGAGCGATCGGAAGACGGCCGGGCAGCGGCAAGGCCGTCCGCGAATATTCCGTCATTGCTTGCCCTGACATGTCCGGTACTGGCACGCTCGCGCTTCATGGTCGAAGACACTAAACAGCCGACGGACGAGGAACTGCTGCTGTTGGCCCGGCACGCGGCGGCACGCGCGCACGTCCCCTACAGCCACTTTCCCGTCGGTGCGGCCCTCCTCCTCAAGAATGGTCAGGTAGTGCAGGGCTGCAACGTCGAGAACGCCTCCTACGGGCTGACCATCTGTGCGGAGCGGACGGCGGCGACCCGGATGATCGCCGAGTCCGCGGCGGACGACGTCTCGGCCCGACGTATCGAGGTGGCGGCCGTGGTCGGTCTCAAAGCCTCACCGTGCTTTCCGTGTGGCGCCTGCCGGCAGGTGCTGCACGAATTCGGCTGCCGGTACGTGGTGGTGGAAGAGGGCGGCGTATCGATGCGGTACCCGTTCGCGGAAATCCTTCCGCACGGTTTCGGGCCCGACGACCTCGGCGAGGAGAGCTGACGAATGGACCGCTTCCAGGGAGTGCTCGGCATCATCGTCATCCTCGCTCTCGTCGTGTTGCTTTCCAGGCACCGGCGACACATCAAATGGCGCACCTTGGCGGTCGGGTTGGTCCTGCAGGTGGCGTTCGCCTTCCTCGTCCTGAAATGGTCGTGGGGTTTCACGGCGCTCAAGTGGGTCTCCGAACAGGTGACGACGGTCATCCACTTCACCGACGAAGGCACCAAATTCGTCTTCGGCCCGCTCTTCGACACCGAGAACATCGGTTTCGTGTTCGCCATTCAGGTGCTGCCGGTGATCATCTTCCTCGGAGCGGTGATCGGGGCTCTGTATTACCTGCGCGTCGTTCAGCTGGTGGTGGACCTGCTCGGATCGGCGCTGCAGAAGCTGCTCGGGACGAGCAAACTCGAGGGAGTGTGGGCGTCGACGGTGATCTTCCTCGGCCAGTCCGAGGCGCCGCTGCTGGTCGCTCCCTATCTGCGGACGATGACGACGTCCCAGCTCTTCACCTGCATGACCGGCGGTTTCGCGGCGGTCGCCGGCTCGACGCTGGTCGGCTACGCGTTGCTGGGAGCGCCCCTGCCGTATCTGCTGGCGGCAGCCGTCATGAACGCGCCCGGGTGCCTGCTGATCGGCAAGGCGCTGTGGCCGGAGACCGAAGAGGTGACCAACGACGCCAACGTCCGTGACGTCCGGGACACCGAGTCGAAGAATCTCATCGACGCCCTCGGCCGGGGAGCGATGGCGGGCGGCCACATCGCGGTCATCGTCGGCTGCCTGCTGATCGCGTTCGTCGCCATCATCGCGATGCTCTCGGCGTTCCTCGGCATGGTCGGCGGCTGGTTCGGCCAGCCGGACTGGTCGCTCGAGGGACTCTTCGGGCTGATCTTCGGCCCGGTCGCCTGGCTGCTGGGAACCCCCTGGAGCGAGGCGATGACGATCGGCAACTTCATCGGCCAGAAGACGGTGCTCAACGAGTTCGTCGCCTACAGCGGCTTCGGCCCGGCGGTGGCGGCGGGGGAGTTGTCGCCCAAGGCCATCCTCGTCGGCACCTTCGCCCTGGCCGGCTTCGCCAACTTCTCCTCGATCGCGATCCAGATCGGCTCGATCGGTTCGCTGGCCCCGGAGCGGCGCGCGGACGTCGCCCGCCTGGGACTATTCGCCCTCCTCGGCGGCACGCTGACCAACCTCCTCAACGCCGCGATCGTGGGAGTCGTCGCCAGCTGAGACATGCTGTGGGATTCTGGCGCGGTTTCAGATTCCACGTCGCGCGGTCGATCATGGGTCTCACCGAACACCAATCGACCGGGCGAGCCAACCCGGCAACCACGGTCGACCGCACCGTGAGTTCCTGGCCGCCGGGCGCCGAGCCGAGAACACGAGTGCATTTCTACGACTGTCGAGCCGCTACCCGTTGAACTGACCGTCGTCCGCAAGTCGAAAGATGACTTGAGCGTCTGTCGGCCAATGCGGTGCTCACGCGGGCACTCTTCGCGCAGGGCGGCGCGTCGTACCAAGCGCACCACCGCATGATTGTCGCCCTGTGGATAACTTCGGCGGACGCCCGTTGACAACCTATCCTTGCCTGGGTGATCGGCGGGAGGCAGCATGGAACAGGTGACCTCGATCATCGGTGGCGGACATCGCGGCAGTCTGACCAGATCAGACCTCGCCGCGTTGGCGGACCGTGATGATGGGCTCCGGTACGAGTTGCTTGATGGTGCGGTCCTCGTGACCCCCTCGCCTTCGCGCCACCACCAGATCGCCGTCACGGGCCTTGTCTATGCGCTCAGTGTCCTGCCGGCTCACCTGCGAGTTGTGACCGCTCTGCTCGACGTCGAGCTGGCTCCGGACACCATCGTGCAGCCCGATCTTGTCGTCGTGGATCGCGAAGAGTTCGCCGACAGCTCTCAACCGGTGCGGCCCGTGCTTGTGGTCGAGATCCTGTCGCCCAGCACGCGCGGCATCGACCAGGTTCTCAAGCGGGAGCGCTACCAGCAGGCTGACATCGCCAGCTACTGGATCATCGACCCAGAGACGCCGTCAGCCCTGGTCCTCGAACTGGACGGCGATGGCTACCGCGAGGTGAGTCGGGCCACGTCCTCGGCCTCTCTCACAGTGACCGCCCCCGCCCCACTGACACTTCGCCCCCAGGACTGGTTGCGCTGAGCGCGCGCCGCACTCCGTCCAGAGCCGCGATTCAGTAGCGGTCTCAAACATCGGCGGCCTCCTTGCCGGCATAGCCGTGAGCGAGCACGACCCGATGCGAGAAGGGGCTACTCCGTGATTTGGGCCGGCACTCCCCGAGATCGGCGGCCCGGTGGCGTGCGATGGCGGCATCGTCGCCCTCGTGTCATGCCCGGCCGGAGGTTGCTCCACCGCCTGGCCGACGAGACTGCGTCGGGCAGCTGATGCACTCTCCGCTCAGCCGAGTCCGACGGTCTGTCGTGTCGGTTCGATGACGGCTACGACGCGTTCCTGATCACGCGGATAGGGGACTCCGGAGTATTTCGTCGACAGCTCGTCGATGATGCGCCACCCGGCGTCGCCGTCCAGCCATTCGGCCACTCGCCCGCGGAGGACGACCGGCACGAACGGGTTGTCGGCCGGGGCGATGGACACGGCCACCCGCGGATCCCGCTCCAGGTTGCGCGCCTTTCGCGATCCCGGACCGGTGAAGAAGACGATCCGATCGTCGTGAGCGCCGATCCAGATGGGGACGACGTGCGGGGCGCCGTCCGGGAGGACCGTCGCGAGATGGGCGATCGGAGTGCCGTCGAGTACCTGACGGACGTCGGACCTGAGCATGACTTCTCCTTCGGCAGAGTCAGCAGAGGGCAATCTTCCTCACCGGCAACGCACGTTACCCACTCGCCACGCGAATGCGGGGGGTCGGCGCCAGGGCGCGCTCGGTTGAGCGGCGGGCTGCCGAGCGCTGGTCGCCGTAGCCGACCGCGAGGCGATGGAGCATGTCGGCCAGCAGCAGCCGGACCCGTTCCGGAGGCTGCAACTCGGCGAAGGCCACGGTGACCATTCCGTGGGCGGCGCCCCAGATCTGGCCCGCCCAACCCGCGAGCAGGCCGGGCTCGGATGCGTCGAACCGGCCGTCGTCGACGCACCGTCGGACGCCGGCGTCGATGCGGTGGAACACGTCGCCGCCCGCGTCCGGGCCGCCTTCCGGACGGTCGACGAACATCGCCCGGTAGAGCTCCTGATTGGCCATCGCCCACTCGAAATAGGCCAGGCCGATGCGACTCAGGTCGCACACCGGGTCGTCGGAGTCCGGTGTCCCGTCGATGTGTGCGGCGAGGGCGGCGAATCCGCGCAGTCGCACGGCCTGATGGACCTCGTCGAGGCTCCCGAACCGTGAGTAGATCGCCATGGTGGACGCGCCGACCTCGGCAGCGAGCCGACGGGCGGTCAAGGACGCCCGACCGCCTTCGGCGAGGAGCCGGCCGGCCGCGGACACCACCGCTTCCTGCAAGGCCGGGTCGGCAGCTCTCGGAGACACGTCTTGACCGTAGCATAACAACGAGATATAACGATGTTATAGACCTTGGTCTTCCCATCGATGAGGAGGAACCGGCATGAGAGACCGTGGAGCACACCAGATGAACTTCTTCCTGAGGGTGCCCAACGCGAAGTACCCGGTCGGGTCGCCATGAGCGCGCCAGCGGCCCCACGTGGCGCCGATCGCCGTCCCGTCTCTCGATCCGGTCTCGCTGCCGATGTCGGGCTTCCGCTCGTCGGCTACTACCTGCCGCATATGTTGGGAGCGACGGATACCGGGGCCCTTCTGGCGGCGACGGGCGTCTCCGCGGTTCTCGTGGTGTGGCGGACGCTTCGCCAAGGCCGGATCTCGTGGTTCTCCGCGATCATGCTCGGCGTCTTCGGCTGCGGGCTCGTCCTCACCTTCCTGGGTGGCGACGCACGGGTGCTGCTGCTCAAGGACTCCGTCCCCACCGCGATTCTCGGGTTGGCGTTCCTCCTCAGCCTCCTCGGATCGCGACCGGTGACCCTCGACGCTGCCCAGTCCTGGTCGGCCGACCGCGCCGAGACGCTGGACCAGCTGTACCGACATGACGCGAGTGCCCGGCGCACGTTCCGGATCAGCGCCCTGGGCTGGGGGACGGGCCTGCTGGTCGAGTCCCTCCTACGTGTTCCGCTGGTCGCCTGGCTACCCGTCGAATGGGCGGTCGGGCTCTCCACGGCGTGGATGGTCGCCGTCATGTTGGCC
>JBDIAG010000152.1:0-8373 GCA_039812305.1 Actinomycetales bacterium
CGCGAATCGGTGCGGGCCCGCCAGGAGATCAGCGCCGCAGCGGCGCTTCGGCGTCAATCTCCCGTCGCGCCCGTACCGCCGCGGCCACGCGCCGTCCTTCGGCATAGGCGCCGTGCGTGCCGGCCGTCGCCGACGTGTGGTCGCCGGCGAAGTGGAGGCGGCCGACCGGACGCTGCAGTTCCGGCAGGGCGCGCGCCCGCTCGGGGGTCAGGATGGCGAAGCAGTTCTCCCAGCTCTGCAGGTGCGCGCCGAGGATGCGCCCGGTCAGTTCTGGTGCCACCTGCAAGAAGTCCTGCACCCAGAGCGCGGTGGCCTCCGGATCGTCGACGAGCTCGGGCCGATAGCCGGCGGACGTCGCGTAGCACACGAACTGGATGCGTCCCGGTGCCTCGCCGTCCGCGCCCTCCGGCACCGGATGCGGATTCATCATGACGTCGAACAGACGCCCCGGCGTCGCCACGAACGTCCAGCGCGCCATCTCGGGGAGGCCCTCGACGTCCGCGGTCACACACAGTGTGGTGGAGCCCGGCATCCGAGCCGCTCGCAGCGCGTCGATCTTCCACTGCGGCAGATCATCCACGAGCCGGAGCGCGACCGGGGCCGGCACCGCGAGCACGACATCGCGGGCCCGCAGGGTCTCCTGCCCGGCGACGAACACCGAATGGCAGCCGTCCGCGTCGAGGGTCACCCTGTCCACGCGGCTGCCCAGCCGCACAGTGCCGGCCGGCAGGCGTTCCGCCATGGCTAGGGGAATCGTTTGCATGCCCTCGAACGGATAGAGCCGGTTGTGCGCCTCGAAGGCCAGGTAGCTGGCGAAGTACCGCAGCGCGTACTGGGCGGACACCTCACGCGGATCGGCCACGCTCCCACCGCGTACCGCGGCGGTGATGACGGCCGCCACCTCGTCCTCGAGACCGATCAGACGATCGGCCATGGTCTGCTCGGCGAGGGCGCCCGCGTCGGCGGTGAACGTCCCCCCGCTGGTGTAGCGGGCGTACTCCTCCAGCGAGGTGTGGATGAAGTCCCGCAGCTGGTCACGGGCGGTGGACGAGATCGGGAGCCGCGCGACGAGCCGGTCGAGATCGTCGTCCACGACCGTCGTGTCGTTGACGTGGATGCCGTAGGTGGCCGGGGTGAACGGCGTGGTCGGGATGCCGAGTTCGGTGACGAGCTCCTCCGCCGCGGTGTCCCGGTAGACGAACATGGCGCCGGTGTTCGACGGCAGCCCACCCACGTCGACGCTCTTGGTACGTCCGCCCGGTTCGGACCCTGCCTCGAGCACGATCACGTCCAGGCCCGTCTCCCGAAGGTAGTAGGCGGTGGCTAGCCCGGCCGGTCCCCCTCCGACAATCGCCACGTCGTACATGACTTCCTCCAGGATCGATCGGGCCGGCGGCGCCGAGAGAGTCGTCTCCTCTGACAGACGAGAGGATCGTACCCACGCCGCCCCGGCACCCCGGCCTCGCCGTCCCCGATCGCGGTCGGCGCGATCGACTGCTCGATCGACCGGGTCATCGCGCGTCGACCGGTTGTCGGCCGAGCAGCCAGCGATCGCCGGCTGCTCGACACATACCTGGTCACCGCGCGAACAAACGGCTGACCGGCACCACCGGCGGCGACGAGCCCGGGCGACCGAGGTGGACGTCACGCCGTAGATCGAGGTCAGTCCACGAGGTTCCCTCGGGCGTCGTCCTCGTCCCCGTGCGGAATGTGCTGGACGGGGGTGCCTTCCTCGGCCAGCGTCTCTTCCTCGATCCTCATGGTGAGCGGCTCGCGCAGGCCGCGGGTGATGCGGAGCAGCACGATGAGGCCGACGGCGAACCAGATCGCGCCGTACATCAGGGCCTGCTGGTGCAGATTGATCCAGAGCACCCCGGTCAGCGCCATCCCGATCACCGGCAGCACGATGTTGAGCAGGATCTCCTTGGCGGAGTGGCGCTCCCGCCGGCGGACGGCGAACAGCACGAGCACGGTCAGGTTGACGACCGTGAAGGCGATGAGGGCGCCGAAGTTGATCAGCGCGGAGGCGAACTCCAGGGTCAGCGAGATCGCCAGCAGGGACGTCACGCCGACGATGATCACCGCGTGCGTGGGGGTGTGGAACCTCGGGTGGATGTAGGAGAAGAACCGCGAGATCGGGCCGCGCCCGTTGCGTCCCATCACGTACATCATCCGGGACACGCTGGCGTGCGAGGAGAGGCTGGAGGCGACCATCGCGGCCAGTGCCGCGGAGGTGAAGACGATCTGGAAGAAGGCGCCGCCGACCTTCAGCGCCATTTCCGGCAGGGTGTCGTCGATGACCTCGAAGCCCTCCAGCGTGGGGAAGGCGGCCTGACTGAACCAGGCGGCGACGAAGAAGATGCCACCACCGATCAACAGCGCCAGCACGATCGCCTTCGGCACCGTATTCGGGGCTTTCGCCTCTTCGCTGTACATGGTGATCGCGTCGAAGCCGATGAAGGAGAAACAGACCACGGTGGCACCGGCCGCGACCGCGCCCACCTGGACGTTGGCGTGGTAGAGCGGCTCCATCGAGAAGATCGTGCCGAGGCCCATTCCACCCCGGATCGCATTCCAGGCCAGAATGATGAAGACGGCGATGAGAACCGTCTGGAAGACGACGAGAACGGCGTTGACGCCCGAGGTGCCCTTGATGCTCCAGATGTTGAGTCCGGTGATCGCGGCGACGTAGAGCATGACGAACAGCCAGGACGGCGCCGTCGGGAAGAACGCCTCGAAGTACAGCCGGCCGATGAGGGCGTTGACCATCGGCAGCAGGATGTAGTCCAGCAGCGAGGCCCATCCGACGAGGAACCCGATGTTCGGATGGATGGTCTCGGAGGCGTAGGTGAAGGCGGAGCCCGCCGACGGATAGGCGCGGGTCATCCGTCCGTAGCTGATGGCGGTGAACAGCATGGCCACGAGAGCGAACAGGTAGGCCAGCGGGACGACGCCATTCGTCTCCTTGGAAACGAGGCCGAAGGTGTCGAAGACCGTCATCGGCGTCATGTAGCCGAGACCGAGGCCGACAATCGCCCACAATCCCAGGGATCGGGATAGGTGCGGAGTGGAGCTTTGTGTCATCGCGCGCTGCCTCTCTGTGCCGTCGGAATGGCGCCTTCGTCGCCGCCGCGGTGCGCGCCAGAGTACGCCCTCGGCGAGGCCCGTTCGGGAGGCTGCCGGGCCCGGCGCAGGATCGCTCCTCAGCCGCTCCCCCGCCGGTGCGCAGCGAGCTGGAGCTGCAGCAGGAGTCGGTCGGAGGCGTCGCCGAGATCGATGCCCAGGATCTCCTCGGCCCGGCGGAGCCGGTACCGCAGGGTGTTGGGGTGGACGTGCAGCGCCCCGGCCGCCGTCCGCACGTCGCCATGGCGGGACAGATACGCCTCGACGCTGTCTCGAAGGCTGGCGCCGTGCTCCTGGTCGTAGCGGCGAAGCGCCTGCAGTCGCGGATCGGTCAGCTCGGCGTGCCGGCCGATGACGTCCAGGATCTCCCCCAGCAGCACCGCGGTCAGCGATTCCGCGAGAGTGGTCACCCGGTCCCGGGCCGGCTGCGTCATCGCGGACGCGGTGACGTCCAGCACCCGGTCCACCTCGACCCGGGCGCCGGCCACCCGCCCGAGATCCGGCACCGGCGTGGCGATCGCCGCTCGCAGGACCACCCCGTGCCTGGCCTCGACCCGTTCCACCAACGACCTGGTCCAGTTGACTACAACGTCCACGGAGCGGTACCCGGGCAGCAGGACGTAGGCCCGCCGGCCGATGATGGTCGACAGCGAATCGGCCCGGAACGCACTGGCCTGCAGGCGAAGCACGGCGCCGAGGCCGGTGATGTCGGCACTTCCCCGGGCGGCTCCGGCGGCGAGACCGATCACCGCGGCGGGCCCGGCGACCGGCAGGTTCAAGGCGCTGGTCAGCGACGGAACGTCCACGCCACCGCCGCGGGCACCGAACAGTCGCTGGATCAGCAGCGCCTCGGTGGAGGGTGCGTCCAGGCTGCGCGAGATGGTGCGAGCGGCCACCGCGGCCGCACCCCGCAGGACGTCCGGGGCGTCCGCGGCCAGGGGATGGTCTCCCTCCTGCACCCAGATCGACCCGAGGTACCTCGCGGTCGCGGGTTTGTCGACGGCAGGGTCACGGATGCTGACCACCAGGCGGTGCCGAGTGCCCAGCTGGGGGTGCGCCGGCACGTCGATGACCTCGTCCGTGCGACGCAGCCGATCGAAGACGCCCCATTGCTCCAGGGCCCGCAGATAGTCGGGCGGACCCTCGCGCCCGAGGATCGACAACGTCCGCAGCTCGTCCGCGGTCTCGTCGGAGGCCGAGTAGGCGAGCACGCGCGATCGCGCGTCCTCGATCGAGACCAGACCCCCGGCGTTGGCCGCGACGATCTGGGCCAGCTCGAAGAGGTCCGTGTCGGTGGCCATCAGATCCGGATCCAGGGCGGCGTCGGCCCGCCGCAGGATCCGTTGGATCATCGGGAAGACCGCGTCCCAGCGGACCTTGGGATTGACCGCCACCAGCGCGATCAGCGCGTCGCGCGCCGCCGCCCGCAGCATCGGCGACCGGGCGGTCTTGGTCAGCACGGCCACCGGTCGCAGCCCCGGCGCCCGCCGGGCCACGCGTTGGAGCCACCGGACCGCCTCGGCGTCCTGCACGCCGACCTGCACGTAGAGGTCGGGAGCCGAGGACGCCGGCTCGGCCTCGTCCGCCAGATCGGCCTCGTCGACCAGCACGACGGACGAGACGGGCACGTTGTCGCCGGACGGGGCGACGACGAGTTCCGCGGTCGCACTGCCGAGTGAGGAGAGCAGGTCCCGCAACGTGATGGTCACTTGGGCGACTGTACAAGGTGAAGTGCCAAAGATTGTTCCTCCGGCCAATTACTTCAGCGTGCGCCTGGAGTTGACTTCGTTGTGGTCCCCCCGCCACACACTTCGTGAAAGGTTCATCTTGGACGCCGTCACCACTCCCCCCAGGCCGATCAACGAGCCCGTCGGATCGTTCGCCCCGGGCAGCCCTGAGCGTGCCCGCCTCAAGGCCAAGCTGGCCGAGCTCGCCTCGACCCCGACCGAGATCCACCACGTCATCGGCGGCGAGCACCGCCGCGGCACCGGCCCGGTCGAGAACGTCGTGCAGCCGCACCGGCACGCCGCCGTCCTCGGTACCCTCACCTCCGCCGACGGCAAGGACATCCAGGACGCGATGGAGGCCGCCTCCGCGGCCGCCCCCGCCTGGCGCGCGCTCTCCTACGACGACCGGGCCGCGGTCTTCCTGCGGGCGGCGGACCTGCTCTCCGGCCCGTGGCGCGAGACCCTGCAGGCCGCGACGATGCTCGGCCAGTCCAAGACCGCCTACCAGGCCGAGATCGACACCCCCTGCGAGCTGATCGACTTCTGGCGGTTCAACGTCCACTACGGCCGGCAGATCCTCGCCGACCAGCCGATCAGCTCCCCGGGCGTCTGGAACAAGGTCGAGTACCGGCCGCTGGAGGGTTTCGTCTACGCGATCACCCCGTTCAACTTCACCGCGATCGCCGGCAACCTCCCCACCGCCCCCGCGCTGATGGGCAACACGGTCATCTGGAAGCCGTCGTCCACGCAGGCCGTCGCCGCCTACTGGACGATGAAGCTCCTCGAGGCGGCCGGCCTCCCGGCCGGCGTGATCAACCTGGTCAACGGCCGGGGCGCGGAGGTGTCCGACGCCCTGCTGACCGACCCGCGGCTGGCCGGCATCCACTTCACCGGCTCGACCGCCACCTTCCAGAGCCTCTGGCAGCAGGTCTCCACCAACCTCCCCCGCTACCACTCCTACCCGCGCCTGGTCGGCGAGACCGGCGGCAAGGACTTCGTGGTCGCACACTCCTCGGCCAACCCCGAGGTGCTCACCACCGCCCTGCTGCGCGGCGCGTTCGACTACCAGGGTCAGAAGTGCTCGGCCGCCTCGCGGGCGTTCGTGCCGTCCTCGGTCTGGGCGAAGATGGGCGACGACCTGACCAGCAAGGCCAACGCGCTCACCTACGGCGACATCACCGACTTCTCGAACTTCGGTGGAGCGGTCATCGACCAGCGCGCGTTCGACCGCAACGCCGCCGCGATCGCCCGGGCGAAGGCGACCTCCGGCCTGACGATCGCCGCCGGCGGCCAGGCCGACGACAGCGAGGGCTACTTCATCGACCCGACGATCCTGCTCGGCGACGACCCGACCGACGAGGCGTTCCGGACGGAGTACTTCGGCCCGATCCTCTCCCTGCACGTCTACGACGACTCCAAGCCCGGCTCCTTCGAGCAGGTGCTGGAACTGGTGGACAAGGGCTCCCCGTACGGGCTGACCGGTTCGATCATCGCCGACGACCGTCACGCGGTGGCCCAGGCCACCGAGGACCTCCGCTTCGCGGCCGGCAACTTCTACATCAACGACAAGCCGACCGGCGCCGTGGTCGGTCAGCAGCCCTTCGGCGGCGCGCGGGCCTCGGGCACCAACGACAAGGCGGGCTCCCTGCAGAACCTGCTGCGCTGGGCGTCCCCCCGGACGATCAAGGAGACGTTCGTGCCCCCGACGAACCACCTGTACCCGCACCAGGCCGCCGACACCGACGGAGAGAACTGAGATGGCACTCGCCGAGTTGCTCCGGCCGCCGCTGCTGGTGGCCTCCCGGTCCCCGCAGATCGAGAAGACGATCACCAAGCTCCCGGTGACCAGGAACACGGTGGACCGGTTCGTCGCCGGCACCACCGAACAGCAGGTGGTCACGGCCAGCACGCAGATGCTCGAGTCGAAGCGCTACATCACCATCGACTACCTCGGCGAGGACACCAAGGACCTGGCGCAGGCCGAGGACACCGTGACGCACTACCTGGAGCTGCTCGCGCTGCTCACCCAGGTGCCGGTGGCGGAGGTGGACGACACACCGCGTCCGCTCGAGGTGTCGCTCAAACTGTCGGCGCTGGGCCAGTTCCTTCCCAAGGACGGTCATCAGATCGCCCTGGCGAACGCCCGGAGGATCTGTACCGCCGCGACCGAGGCCGGGATCTGGGTCAACGTCGACGCGGAGGACCACACCACGACCGACTCGACCCTGTCGATCGTGCAGGAACTGCGCGCCGACTTCCCGACCGTGGCCACCGTCCTGCAGGCCTACCTCCGGCGCACCGAGGGCGACTGCCGGGATCTGTCCGGGCCGGGTTCGCGGATCCGGCTCTGCAAGGGGGCCTACAAGGAGCCGGAATCCGTCGCCTACCAGGGCAAGGAGGAGGTCGACGCGTCCTACGTCCGCTGTCTGCGGGTGCTGATGGAAGGCGAGGGCTACCCGATGGTGGCCTCGCACGACCCGGCGATGATCGAGGCGGCGCTGCTGCAGGCGGTGGCGGTCGGTCGCGACGCCGACCGGTTCGAGTTCCAGATGCTGTACGGGATCCGCGACACCGAGCAACTGCACATCGTGGAGAACGGTCTGCACCTGCGCACGTACCTGCCCTACGGCAACGAGTGGTACGGGTACTTCATGCGCCGGCTGGCCGAGCGACCGGCCAACCTGGCCTTCTTCCTCCGTTCCCTCACGTCGTCGAAGTGAGGCGGGGCGCTCTTCGCCGCACGTGATGGTGGCCGCGTTGAAGACAATGAGCACACACAGTCACGGCGCGGGGTGGTCCCGGCTGACATCCTCGCAGTTGCTCATCCTGGTCGAGATCCAACGGACCGGGAGTCTGTCACGCGCCGCCTCCAACCTGGACGTCTCACCACCCGCGGTCTCGCAGCAGCTGGCCCGGGTGGAGAAGATCGTCGGGGCGGCATTGGTCGAGCGGGGTCCGCGCGGAGCGGCACTGACCCCGCTCGGCCAGCGGCTGGCCGAGCACGGGGCACGCGTGGTCGAGGAACTGCAGCGTGCCGAGGACGCCGCCTCGTCGTTCCTGGCCGCGCACGCCACCCGACTCCGGGTCGGCTCGCTGGCCTCGATCTCGATGTCGATCCTGCCGCCGGTGCTGGCCTCCCTGCGCTACCGCTACCCCGACATCGAACTCACCGTCCTGGACGTCCAGTCCGACGTCGGCGTGCAGATGGTCGCCGACAACCGGCTCGACGTCGCCTTCGCCGCGTCGTACGGGGGTTCCATCTCGGACGCGATCCCGGGCGAGACCCTCCGGAGCGACCTGATCGCGCGCGACCCGCTGATGGTGCTCCTCCCCGACGACCATCGGCTGGCCGCGGCGGCGCCGGGCACTCCCATCGAGATGCGCGAGCTCGCCGAGGACTGCTGGGTCAGTGGCCCACCGGGTCGCCCCTGCCGGGCGCAGCTCGACCACGCCGCCGCCAAGGCGGGATTCGTCCCCCGGGTGCCGTTCCAGATCGAGTCCTACGAGATGGCCCAGTCCCTGG
>JBDIAG010000153.1:0-8361 GCA_039812305.1 Actinomycetales bacterium
CCCGGCCGCTGGCCACCTAGACGTCCGGCCACCCGGGTTGCCAGGGCACCCCGGCGCGTGGCCCGGGAGGATCTCGCGAGTGGTGGCGTTGCGTGCGCAGTGGCAGCGTTGTGCACGTCGTTGCGCAACCGTTCGGCGCGGATCGCGGCCATTCGGTGCGGGAACGGTGCTCGGTCCCCGGCGCCGGCCCCGGGAGCGGCCCAGCAGACCGACCAGGCACCGGCCCACCCCGGCGCCCTGGCCACGCCCCAGCCCAGGCACTCCGGCCACGCGGAGATCAGAGCGGAGGGCATGGGATTCGAACCCATGATGACGTTGCCGCCATAACGGTTTTCAAGACCGTCGCACTAGGCCACTATGCGAGCCCTCCCTGCGGCCTGAGCCACGCGAACAGCCTACTCCGGCACGGTCGCGGCTCGTAGTCCGTTCCAGGCGAGCTGGGTGAGACGATCCACCAGGACGAGGCGGTCCGGTCGCTGGGGTCGGGCCATCCAGTCGTCGGCGGCGGCGCGGACGAGACCCACCAGAGCGGCTCCCCAGATCTGGGAGGTCTCCGCGTCGATGCCGGCCTCCTGCAGGAACGAGGCCAGTTGCGCGCCCACCTGGTCGGCCAGGGTGCGCACCGGATCCTGGCCCACCGAGTAGCCGGGGCTGGAACTGACGAAGCGGTAGACCTCGGGGTCCTTCTCCACCAGCATGAGGTAGTGGTCCACCACCGCCGCCACCGTCTCCCCCGGACGCCGGCCCGCCTCCCCCTCGACGGCGAGCGCGACCTCGAGCTGGATCCGGCCGCTGACCACCTCGGTCACCATTCGGTGCACACCTTGTTTGTCGCCGAAGTGCCGGTACAGCACCGCTTTCGAGGTCCCCGCGGCCTCGGCGATCTCGTCCATGCCGACGCCGGGACCATGCCGGCGAATCGCCTCCAGCACCACCTCGACCAGTTCCTGGCGGCGGCGCTCGCGGTGGGCGTCCCACCGGCTGTCGCGACCGTCCCGGGGAGCCGGCCGCTCCTCGTCCAACTGCACGATACGCAAGGTATCGCATACTCACCGTTCCTGATAGCCTCGTGGTCGGGTTCGACGAGGTCCGGTGAGCGGGTCCGCCAGCGCTTCTCGACGGAGGTCGAGGACAGAGGCGTCGTCCGCGTGGATGCTCGGCAAGGGCGTCGAGGAGAACGCGGCCGGGCGGCGCCGGGCCGCGAAGAACCTCCGACGAGGAGCGCTAGGAGGAGAGCATGACGGTGAGCACCCCGCGTCCGGTCGCGATCGTCGGCGGCAACCGGATTCCGTTCGCCAGGGCCGGCGGCGCCTATGCCAACGCGTCCAATCTGGACATGCTGACGACGACTCTCGACGGCCTGATCGCCCGCTTCGGCCTGGCCGGGGAGCAGCTGGGCGAGGTCGCCGGCGGCGCCGTCGTCAAGCACCCGAAGGACTTCAACCTCACCCGCGAGGCGGTGCTGGGCTCGCGACTCGACCCGCGCACGCCGGCCTTCGATCTGCAGCAGGCCTGCGGGACGTCCCTGGAGTCGGTGGCCCTGATGGGCGCCAAGATCGCGCTCGGCCAGGTCGATTCGGCGATCGCCTGCGGGGTCGACTCCAGCAGCGACGCGCCGATCATGGTCGGCGAAGACCTGCGCCGGATGTTGCTGGCCTTCACCCGGGCGAAGACGTCCCAGGCCAGGCTGCGTGCCCTGGCCCGGTTGCGGCCCGGCCACCTCGCCCCGCAGGCGCCGCGCACCGCCGAGCCGCGGACGGGTCTGTCGATGGGCGAGCACATGGCCATCACGGCCGCCGCCTGGGGGCTGACCCGGCAGGAGCAGGACGAGTTCGCCCTCACCTCGCACCGCAACCTCGCCGCCGCCTACGAACGAGGCTTCTTCGACGATCTGGTGACCAGTTACCTAGGCCTCACCCGCGACGACAATCTGCGTCCCGACTCCACGATGGAACGGCTTGCCAAGCTCAACCCGGTCTTCGGCACGCACAGCGCGAATCCGACTATGACGGCGGGCAATTCGACCGCACTCACCGATGGGGGCGCCACCGTCCTGCTCTCGACGCCGGAGTGGGCCGCCGAGCGGCACCTGCCCGTGCTCGCCCGGCTGGTGGACGTCCAGACGGCCGCGGTCGACTTCGTCAGTGGCGACGAGGGCCTGCTGATGGCGCCCGCCTATGCCGTCCCGACCCTGCTCGAGCGCAACGGACTGTCGTTGCAGGACTTCGACTTCTACGAGATCCACGAGGCGTTCGCGGCCACTCCGCTGGCGATCCTCAAGGCCTGGGAGAGCCCGGATTTCTGCAAGACGCGCCTCGGGCTGGAAGCACCCCTGGGGGAGATCGACCGCGACCGGCTCAACGTCGCCGGCTCCTCCCTGGCGACCGGCCACCCGTTCGCGGCGACCGGCGCCCGCATCGTCGCCACGCTGGCAAAGCTCTTGCACGAGAAGGGTTCCGGTCGTGGCCTGATCTCGATCTGCGCGGCCGGCGGGATGGGTGTGGCCGCCATCGTGGAGGCCGCCCGATGAGGAGCCGGAAGGTCACCGTGCCCGCGGGCACGTCTCGCAGCTCGCCGGACGCCTACGCCACCTTCGTCGGGGACGGAGTGGGCGCCATCGTGGCCGATCGGCTGGGCCTGCCCCGGCCGGTCGAGCTGCGACGGCACCGGACGGGGAGCCCGCTGGTTCCCGGCCGGGTCGCAGTGGCCGGCCGCAGCGCCACCGCGTCGGCGATCCTCGACCGGCTCACCGCGGCCGGGGTCGAGGCCACCGACGACCTGGGCGGGGCGGATCCGCTGTCGGCCGTGATCGTCGACGCCACCGGGTGGCGGCGCGTGCTCGATCTCGACGAGGTGCGGGCCGCCCTGCACTCCACCCTCAAGCGACTGGAGTCCGGCGGCCGGGTGGTCGTACTCGCCGCCGATCCCGGCGCGCTCACCGGGGTGGAGGAGATCGCGGTCGCCCACGCGATGGAGGGCATCGTCCGCTCGACCGCCAAGGAGCTGCGCCGCGGCGCCACCGCGAATCTGGTCAGGCTCGACTCCGGAGCGGACGCGTGGCCGGCGGTCGCCTTCTTCCTCTCCGGACGATCGGCCTACGTGGACGGGCAGGCTCTCGTCGTCCGCCCGTCAGCCACCGCCGCCAGGCGCCCGTCGGCCACCGCCGCCAGGCCGAGCCAGTCACCGAAAGACGACAAGCCCGATCTCGATCCGGTCAGGCCGCTGGACGGCCGGGTCGCCGTGGTGACCGGAGCCGCCCGGGGGATCGGCGCGGCGATCGCGGCGGTGCTCGGGCGGGACGGGGCCCGCGTTCTCGCCGTGGACGTTCCCGCCGCGGGCGAGTTCCTCGCCGAGGTGGCCAACTCGGTCGGCGGGGTCGCGCTGCAGCTCGACATCACGGCCGGGGAGGCGGGCGAGGTGATCGCCGAGCACGCCGGACGCCTCGGCGGACTCGACGTCATGGTCCACAACGCCGGGATCACCCGCGACAAACTCGTCGTCAACATGAGTCCGAGCCAGTGGGCGGCTGTGCTCGAGGTCAATCTGGCCGCCCAATTACGGATGGACGAGGTGTTGCTGTCCGGCCCGTTGGCCGATAATGGCCGGATGGTCGCGGTCGCGTCGGTCTCCGGGATCGCGGGCAACCGTGGTCAGACGAACTACGCCGCGAGCAAAGCCGGGGTGATCGGGATGGTGCGAGCCCGGGCGGCCCAGCTGGCCGGCTCCGGTCAGACCTACAACGCCGTCGCTCCGGGCTTCGTCGAGACCGAGATGACCGCGCGAATGCCGTTGGGTCCGCGCGAACTCGGCCGTCGCGCCAACAGCCTCTCCCAGGGCGGACGACCGGTCGACGTCGCCGAGGCGGTGGCCTTCCTGGCCCAGCCGAGCAGCGCCGGCATCTCCGGTCAGGTGCTGCGGGTCTGTGGCCAATCCTTGCTGGGGGCGTGACGTGGCGAGCGGAGTCACCGTGCTGAAGCAGCCTCCCGCGGCGGCGAACGCCTACACCGCGGCGGTCGTGCAGGCCCGTCGCCGGGTGCGCAAGGTCAAGGCGGGCGATCTGCCCGAGGTCACCCTGCGTCTGGAGGACCAGCCGATCGACGTGGACCGGCTCGCCGACTATGGCCGCGTGTGTGGCTTCAGCCTCACCGGCGTGCTGCCGCCGACGTTCCTGAACGTCCTGACCATGCCGCTGCAGCTGCAACTGATCACCGCGGCACGCTTTCCGCTGACCGCGCTGGGCCTGGTGCACGTCTCGAACGAGATGGTCGGGCTCCGGCCGGTCGAGGTCACCGAGCGGGTGACGCTGACCGCCTGGGCGGCGGATCTGGCGCCGCATCGCAAGGGCGTCACGGTGGATCTGCAGGGCGAGGCGCGCGTCGCCGACGAGCTGGTCTGGCAGGGCCGCAGCCACTACCTGGCCCGCGGGGTCGACTGGGTCGGTCCGGAGCCCGCGGGCGACTCCGGTCTGGTCACCACCGAGCTGAGCGCGGTCGAGCGGGTGCGGGACGCGCCGGTGGCGGAGTGGAAGCTGCCCGCCGACCTCGGCCGGCGCTATGCCGCCGTCAGCGGAGACGTCAACCCGATCCACCTCTCGGCGCTGTCGGCGCGCGCGTTCGGTTTCAAACGCGCCATCGCGCACGGGATGTGGCTGCACGCGCGCAGTCTCGCGGCCCTGAAGAGCCTGCCCGACAGCTATCAGGCGACGGTGGAGTTCCGCCGGCCGGTGCCGCTGCCGTCCACGGTCACCGTCCTGGCGAATCCGACCGGCGCGGCCACCCGCGTGATCGAACTACACGAGAAGGACAAGCTCAAGGTGCGCACGGTCGTCCGGCCGCACGGGTAGCCACCTGCCGCGTCGGGCCCGGGATCAGCCCCAGTAGCCGAGGGCGACTTCAGCGACCATGACCGACACCAGATACGAGGCGGCGATCGCGACCAGGCCGACCGGGATGATCTTCCAGCCGATGTTGCGCAGCAGCGGCAGGTCCTTGCCGAGGCTCAGACCGGCGATCGTCAGGACGACGGTGCAGACCGAGAGGAAGTCGATCGGCTCGACCAGGGCCACGACCTGCTCGGCGAAGGGCGACAGCGAGGTCGTGGACAATGCGCCGAAGGTGATCACCCAGACGATCGCCGGGATCTTGTGGCGGGTCAGGTGCGAGAGCCAGATGCCGATCACGGTGAGTGCGGCCATCGCGAGGTAGCCGCCGAGGATGGCCGGCGTGAAGCCCCCGTGTGCGATCGAGGACACCAGGATGGCGACGGCCAGCAGCAGGGGAATCGTCACCATCAACGGAATCGTGACGTTGGACTTCTCCGGAACGGCCAGTTCGGTGGGCGAGCCGTCGGCCTCGAGTTCGACCGGGGTGTCGACGGCGAGCTTGCCGCGGGCCAGGAAGAGGTAGAACTTCTCGGCCAGGGGCAGCGCCACGAACACGCCGACGTACAGGCCCAGGATGCCGGTGATCAGGTTGGACGCGGTCGCCACCGCCAGCACCTGGTCGGCGACCTCGGGGTGCGCCGACGACACCACGGCCGCCGCGGCGGCCATCATCGACCCCGACCCGACGCCGGCGCCCATCGCGAGGGCGAGCGGGTGGAAGATGTCGAGGGACGTCGCGACCGAGGCGATCAGGCTGACCAGGACGGCCCCGAACAGGGTCCCGAAGACGTACATCGACAGGACGCCCCGATACTGCGGCGATTCCGCGCCGTAGCGCTCGCTCACCATCGCGAACGAGGCTTCCCGGTCGATCGAGAACGTCGCGCCGATCGTGGCCGGCCCCATCCGCAGCAGGACGGCGAGCGGCAGCGCCAGCAGGATCGTGCCGAAGAGGTGGCCGAACTCCTGCAGCAGCAGGGCCGGCCCGGCCGAGAAGAGGATGCCGACGTTCGGGCCGAGGGTGAACGACAGGCGCGCGCACAGCAACAGCACCGAGACGCCCATGATCACGCTCGCCGCGTGTTGCATCTCGATCGGCATCCGCCGCCAGGGCTGCGCGGAGACGAAGCCGCCCATCAGGATGCCCCAGACCATCGGCAGGATCGTGATGGAGGCGACCCCGATCGGGATCACCAGCGGGCCCAGGATCTGGGCCACGCTGGCGAGGACCGCCAACAGCGCCACGAGGATCCAGAGCTGGGGCGTTCGCACGCCGTAGACGATCGTGTGGACGACTCCCGCTGCCTGTTCGGTGGGCGTCGAAGGCGCCGGGCGTTGGTCGGTCATGGGTTCCTCCCGGGTGAGGTCAGGCCTTGAGCGTCGTGCGCGTGGCTCCGACGGGGCGTTCGGCCTTCTCCCGCTGCAGTGAGGCGCGAAGGTCGGGGGTGAGGGCGGCGTCGAGCACCGTCCAGGCGAGGATGGCGGCGCCATCGAGGACCGCGTCGTCCGCCGCCGGCGTGGCGGCATCGGCCGCGAAGTCCGGGTGGTGGGGGACGGAGGCCGCACCCAGCACCGCGATCATCGGGTGGATCGACGGGACGACCTGCGAGACGTTGCCCATGTCGGTGGAGCCGCCCCCCAGACGCTCCATGGTGATCGTCCGGCCGCGCCGCACGAGGTTGGCGTCCCACAGCGGGGCGAGCCGTTCGTCCTGCTTGACCGGCGCATAGGGATGCTCGGTCGGGGCGAAACTCCACTCGCAGCCGGTTGCGATGGCGGCCCCTTCGAAGCAGGCGAGGGCCCGCTTCTTGAGGTCCCGCCAGGTGTCGATGTCCGTGGCGCGGACCTCCATCTGGATGACGGAGCGGTCCGGGATGATGTTCGTCGCCTCGCCGCCGAGCGAGACGAATCCATTGAGATTGGCCGTGGCGGGGATCTGCTGGCGGAGGAAGGCGACCGCGGTGAGCGCGAGCGTCGCGGCCGCCCCGGCGTTGATGCCCTTCTCCGGGGCCGCCGCGGCGTGCGCGGTGCGGCCGGTGAACGTCACCTCGAAGCGGTCGACGGCGGTGGCGTCGAAGGCCGACGCCGACCGGTCCTCGCCGGTCATGCCGTGCACCATCAGCGAGAAGTCGGTGTCCTCCCAGGCGCCCTCGGTGAGCATCGAGACCTTGCCGCCGCCGTGCTCCTCGGCCGGCGTACCGAGCAGTTTGACCCGCAGTCCGGCACGCTCCGCGACCGGGGCCAGGGCGATCGCCGCGCCGACCCCGGCCGCGGCGATGATGTTGTGCCCACACGCATGACCGATGCCGGGCAGCGCGTCGTACTCCGCGCAGATCGCCACGGTGAGATCGCCCTCGCCGTAGACGGCCTCGATCGCGGTCTCGACTCCGTACGCGCCGACGTCGACGGTGAAGCCGGCCGCGCGCAGGACGTCCGCCACCCGGGCCGCCGCTCGATGCTCCTGCCAGCTGAGCTCCGGATCATCGTGGATCTCGTGGCTCAGCCGCAGAAGGGTGTCCCGCTGGTCGTCGATGACCGCGGCGATCTCGTCCTTGAGGGCGACGAGGTCGGAAACCGGCGCTGCCGTGGTGTCCGTCATGATCCTCCGTATCTGGATGTTTCACGAGCTGTGTCTGGTGGTGGGATCTGGTGCCGGCCGGCACGCCGTGCGAGCCGGACATCGCCGACCAGTGTCGGCCTGGATGAAGTCCGATCTGTTAACTTGCAAGAAAGCTGCGGAAGTACGGTATTTCATGCATGAATCTCGGCTCGATGTCCTCGATCGTCGGCTCCTGCATGCCCTTCAGATCGAGCCGAGGGCCTCCTGGGCGGCACTCGCGCCCGTCGTCGGCGTCGACGCGGCGACCTTGTCGCGACGCTGGCAGCGGCTGAGCGAGCAGGGACTGAGCTGGGTGACCGGCACGGTCGACTGGCGCGGCGGTGCGCTCGTCGAAGTGGAGTGCGAGCCGGGCGCGTTCTCGGCCGTGATGGCCGCCCTGGTCGAGGACGGCGATGTCGCGAGTCTGGACGTGACCGTCGGCACCCGCGATCTGCTGGTGACGCTCGCCGGCTACGACGCCGAGGTGATTCCCCGTTTCGCGATGCGGCGGCTGACCCAGCTGCCGGGGGTGCGGGCCGCGCGCACCCATCTCATCGTGGATCACATGCTCGAGGGCGGTGGCTGGCGGCTGCGCGAGCTGACCCCGGTGGAGACGGCCCGGTTTACGCCGCCCCTGCCGCCGAGGGCGCGCGCCGCCCGCCGGGTCGCCCCCGAGCTGCGGGCGATCCTCAGGTACGAGCTCGCCCTGGACGGACGGGCTCTCGTGAGCAGGATCGCCCACGACTACGATCTCGCCCCCCAGCGCGTGACTGACGCGATCGCCACCTTGAGGGCCACCGGCGAACTGCGGATCCGCACCGACATCGCCCGCCGCCACCTGGAGTGGCCGGTGTACGCGTGGTACTTCGTCGAGGCCCCG
>JBDIAG010000154.1:0-8361 GCA_039812305.1 Actinomycetales bacterium
TCCTGCCAAAGTCCAGGGACGGCAACTCCAGCGGGCGCCGGACCCGTCACGCAACCAGGCGCTCGTCCACTGACCGGTTGTGGGCCCACTGCCCAGTTTGTCAGCCCGCTGGCCAGCGATCGCGGACTGCTCGGCCCACAACCGGTCGATGGGGAACGACCCGGTTGGATCACCCCGGTCTGGAACCCGACTACGGCCCGGCTCAGCTCACGCGGAAGACGGGGTACCGTCCGGCCACCGTCTCGAACTCGGCGAGTGGCGCGTCCTTGCTCACCGGAATGTGGGGCCGTCCGCCGGGAGCGACTTTGAGAAAGGCCTTGATAACCGGTGCGCGTCGGTCTGCCGGCAACTCGACGAGGGTCGCCGGGCGGGCGGTGCGGCGCAGGAGCGTCACCCGCCCCTGCGCGGCACGGACGTTCTTCACCCAGTTCGTCTCCGCCCCGAGCATCGAGACCAGGTAGTCCTCTCCGTCGTATCGTGTCACCACGACCGGAAAGCGCACGTCCCGGCCGCTCTTGCGCCCGCGAACCTGCAGCGTCGCCATCCCACCCGGTAGAAGACCGCGCCCGGCAAGCCACGCCTGGATGCCGTTCAACACCTTGGCGAGCGCGTTCGGCCGTCCGCCCTTGTACAACCAGCTGTTGAAGTTCCTCATCGCATGCCCTCTGTCTGCCGCTCGTCCGGCGTTCCTGGTTCGACTATTCCGTGGCCCGTCTGCGGCCGCACGTCGAACGGGGTGTGCCGTCGCCGATCGTCCACACAGTGGATTCACAGCCCCGTCTGGCGCCCGAGCGGAGTGGGTCGGGTGAGTCCATGCCGACGGGCGATGGCCGGTGTACCCGGTCGTGGCGGCACGCCGATGGGGAGTCCAGCCGGTCGGCCGGGCTGATCCGGTGGCGGAACCGCACGACGGCGATGTCGCGTCAGCCGCCGGGCGCGACCAGCTGAGTCGTCCGGAGGATCGATGGCAGGCGGACGTCGGCGGCCGCCGAGACGGCGCAAGATCTGTCAAGCGCCGCGACGGGCCCGGCGCGCAGACTTGAACGCATGACCGAACCACCTCGCGACCGGCTGCGAGAGTTGCTCGACGCCGTCCTGGATGAGGACAACCGCACCCTTGCCGACATGGCCGGGGACGCCTTCGCGTCGCCGTACCACTTCAACCGGCAGCTCTCCCGCGGAACCGGGGAGGCGCCGGTCGCCATGCGGCGCCGAGTGATGTTGGAGCGGGCGGCCTGGCAGTTGCGCGAAGGCAGTTCGGTCACCGATACCGCCTGGGCGGCCGGGTACTCCTCGGTGGAGGGGTTCAGCCGAGCCTTCGCCCGTGCCTTCGGGCATCCGCCGAGCGCGCCCGCGGCCTCGCACTGGCTGCCGGCGCCGAACGGCATTCACTTTCATCCGCCCATGTCGCTGTGGGTGCATACGAAGGAGTCCGCGATGAATCCCCTGACCGAGCAGTTGATCCAGCACGATCTGGACGAGTCCCGTCTGCTGCTGGACGAGGCGAAGCAGTTGTCGGACGAGGAATACCGACGGACGAGCCTCCCCGGCCACATCGTGTGCGAGTGGGAGGGACCGGACGAGTCGCTCGCCGACGTGCTGGGACGGCTGGTGTTCGCCAAGGAGGTCTGGCTGGCCGCGATCGACGGCAGCGAGTTCCCGGCCGGGACGCCGGATGACCCCACCGCCCTGATCGACCGGCATGACAGGGTCGCGCCACGCTGGCTGGCGACCGTCCGCGACATCGATCGTCGGGGCGCCTGGGACGACCGGATCATCGATGCCCTCTGCGAACCGCCGGAGAGCTTCGTGATCGGCGGCATCGTCGCGCACGTGCTCACGTTCGCCGCCGCCCGCCGCCACCTCGCGCGGCATCTGCTGCGGGCCGCCGGACGCGAACCGGGCGATGGCGATCCGATCAACTGGGCCCGGCGGCTACGAGGAGAGGAGACGGATTCCGCATGACCAAGCTCACCTACTACACTGCGACCACCCTGGACGGCTACCTCGCCGATCCCGACGACTCGCTCGACTGGCTCCTTCGACAACCTCAGGAGGAGAACGGCTTCGGGGCGTATGACGAGTTCATCCGGGACATCGGCGCGATCGTCATGGGGTCGACCACCTACGAATGGGTACTGCCCCATCTGGAACGATCGGGCGAGAAGTGGCCGTACGAGATGCCCGCCTGGGTGATGACCACGCGCGACCTCGAGCCCTTCCCGGACGCGGATGTCAGGTTCGCCTCCGGCGAGGTCCGTCCCGTCTACGAGGCCATGGTCGCCGCGGCCGCGGGCAAGGACCTGTGGGTCGTCGGCGGCGGAGACCTGGTCGGTCAGTTCGCCGACGCCGGTCTGCTCGACGAGATCGTCGTCTCCATCGCGCCGGTGACCCTCGGCGCGGGCCGTCCGCTGCTGCCGCGCCGCTACGACCTGGAACTGCTGGACTGCGGCCGCAACGGCGCCTTCATCGGCGCCCGGTACCGCTTCGTCGGGCCGCTGGCCGAAGACCGTCCGTAGTCTGGCCGGTTTCGTACGATCGTTGCGGTTCTTCACAGCCGATTCTCGACGACGATCGCCGTTCTCCCGTTCCGAGTGGTGATCTGTGGTTCTGACAGAACACCGATCGACCGGTCTGAGCCTCAGACAACCACGATCGACCGTCCGACCGACACCCAGACACCGGAATTGCCCGTGATGGAATCCGCGCCAGTCGTTCGGGGGACGTGATTGCCGAGGGCGCTGCCTGGGCGGCCCGATGTCATTCAGTCTCGAGCAGGCCGCGTAGCGCGGCGGTGATGACCTTCGGCAGGTCCGCTTCGGTCGCCTGTTCGGACGGTGCCGCGAGCGCGGCGAGATGCGGGTGGCTTTCCGCGGTCACAGCCTGGGCGAGGTAGGCGCCCTGGGCGGCGGCGCGTTCGGCGTCCGGGTGCTGGTGGCGGGCGAACGACGTGACCAGGGCGTTGAGGACTGCCATGGCCGTCAGCTTCTGCCCGTCGGTGGCGGGGTGGTCGTCGAGCACGGCGAGGAAGTGCTCGACGAAGCGCAGTCCGTTCGGCCCGAGCAGGGGAGTGCCGGTCACCTTGACCAGCCAGGGATGACGGCGGTGGATCGCCAGACCCTGCCGGACGACGGCGGCGAGGTCCTCCGTCCACTCGCCGGTCGGTGGTGTGAAGGCGTACTCGGCGGCGACGTGATCCACCATCAGATCGACCAACTCGGCCCGGCTGCGGACGTGCCGGTAGAGCGAGCCCGCCGCCGTCCCGAGTTCGGCGGCGACGCTGCGCATGGTGACGGCGTCGAGGCCGCCCCGGTCGCCGACCGCCACCGCGGCGAGAGTGATGTCGACGCGAGTGTGCCGGGCCGGCCGCCCGAGTGGTGACTCGAGCGGCCGCAGCCAGATCGCGCTGCTGTCGGGGCCGGAGTGCGTCGTTGGGTGTGCGGCGGACGTCGGGCTGGCGTCACCTGTCGGGTGTGTGGTCGGCGTTGGGCCCGTCTCACTCGTGCGGTGAGCGCTCAGTGCCGGGCCGGCCTCACCCGTGGAGTGTGCGGTGGGCGTCGGGCCGGCCTCACCCGTCGCGTGCACGCTCGGTGTCGGGCCGACTTCATCCGTGGGGTGTCCGGCAGGCCTCAGTGCGGCCCCATGCCTCGGGTCGTCGGCAGCCATCGAGCCAGTCTCGGTCATCGAGTCGTCGTCAGGCGACGAGGGTCATCTCCCACGGTGGTCAGCCATCGAGGCGGGCGAGCCAGCGTCGCAGTGGCAGGGTCGAGTCGCCGGTCTCCAGCGAGTCGCGCACGGCCGCTGCACCGGCTCGAAGGTCGTCGGACGTCGTGGCCCGCTCGATGGCCGCGCCGACCGCCGCCTCGGTGGCCCGCTTCACCGGGATCGGTTCGACCCCGGCGCCGAGCTGGTGCAACCGCCGGGCCCAGAAGGGCTGGTCGGTGTGCATCGGCAGCGAGACGGACGGCACTCCGGCCCGCAGGGTCGCCGCGGTGATGCCGGCGCCGGCGTGGTGGACGACCGCACTCGTCCGGGGCAGCAACCAGGAGTGCGGGACATCGCCGACGTGCAGCACCCGGCCGGGCACGTACACGTCCTGGAGGTCCTTGCCCTGCACCAGGACTCGCCGCGATCCGGTGGTCAGAACCCGCCGCAGCACGGAGGCCGGCGCCGGCCCGGCACTGAGGCTGCCGAGACTGACGAGGAGCGGCGCCGGGCCGTCGTCGAGAAAGGCGGTCAGCTCCTCCGGCGGCGACCAGGGCGCGTCGAGGGGCCACCAGTAGCCGTCCAGATGCAGGTTCGCGGGCCAGTCCGCGGGGCGCGGGAGTACCGCGGCGCTGATGCCGTGATGTACCGGCACCTCTCGTCGGCGTCGCCTGGCGGCGGCCGGTCGCTCCCGCGGCAGGCCGAGCGTGGCCCGCACCTGCGCCGTCGCCGGGTCGTACGGCGTGGGCACCCGTTGCGCGAGACGGCCCGCCATGCGGTTGCCCCACGGACCGAAGTCGCGCGAGCTCGCGATCATCGGCGGATAGGCCCGGCTTGGCTCGGCCGGCTGCAGCAACGTCGTCGCGGACGGCACCCCGAGGAACTCGGCGATGTCGTGACCGTACGGCGAGATCGGATTCGTGAGGACGGCGCCCGTGCCCTCCACCACGGACAGTGCTGCCGTTGCGGCCGCCTGCATGTAGATGCGCAGCTGAGCCAGATGCTGGCGCACTCCGGCGGCACCCTCCGCGGGTTCCGCCGGCGCGAGATCGGCCTCGATGGGGGCGAGCGTGCAACCGGCCAACGTCACCAGCGGTGCGTATTCGACGTTCGCGACGATCGTCACCGTGTGACCGTCCTCGATGAAACTCGCACCCAGGCGTGCGGCCGGCGCCACATCGCCGCGGGTGCCGGGCGCCAGGATCAGAACCTTCATCCCACTCCTTTGCAAACGTTGTTAGCAAAGTATAGCCATGGCCGGACGGGGCCGTGCGCGGCCGGAGCAATGGGCCCTGGGTCTGCGCTGATCCGGCAGGCGCCCCTGCCCGTGGTCAGGCAGGTGATCCCGCACCTGGGCGCGTGATCACACCCCTGCTGCAGGTTCACCCGCAAGACCAAGCGCCCGACCTCGGGCGGCCCGCCCACGAACCAGCATGTGCGGGCGAGATGCGAATCCGGCCGGATCCTGGGGGATCCGGCCGGATTGCTGCGTCCGACCCAGCCGCCGGACGGGGAACCGCAGGTCAGCGCTTGACCAGTTGCGACGGTACCGGGGTGCCGTTCCGCTTCTTCGAGCGTGACCGCTTGGCATGCGTGCGGGCACCGCCCAGCGACGCGCACGCGACGCCGATGATCGAGGCGAGCACCAGCGCGGACGCGGGCGCGGTCGTCGCCCACGGCGCCCGTTCGACGTACCCGATCCCCTCCGAGAGCACCAGGCCCCACTCCGGCGTGGGCGGCTGGGCGCCGAGCCCGAGGAAGCCGAGCGAGGCCAGGGCCAAGGCGATTCCCGGCAACCGTAGAGCGCCGTGCCGCAGCAGCGGCGGCAGCACCACCGGGACGATGTGCCGGACCGCGATCTCCGTCCCCCGGGTGCCCAGCGTCGGCAGCCACCGCACGTGCGGCATCGCCTTGGCCTCCTCGATCAGCGCCGCCGCGTGCGAGGCCAGCGGCGGCCAGCTCACCGCCAGCACCGCGATCGCGGCGCCCATCGCCGAGGGGCCGAAGAGCGCGGCGACCAGGACGCCGGCGATGATCGGCGGCATCGCGTTGGCGATCTCCACCGGTCCCCGTGCCGCCGCCGCGGTGAAGCCGAGCAGCAACGCCACGACGACCGCCAGCGCGGCCACGCAGACCGCCGGCACCAACGTGCCGATCGCGCCGTGCGCGACGCGGGCGAGCAGGTCGCGCCCGCTGGCGTCCGCGCCGAAGGGGATTGCCAGACTGGGGGATTGGAGCCGGTCGAAGGTGGACGAATACGGGTCGCGGGGCAATCCCACGGCCAGCATCAGCAGCAGGGCGCCCACCGCGATACCGAGCGTCCACCTGGCCGCGCGGGGTGAGTGATCGCGTTCCGGCGGGGCCGGCACGGCTCCGGGCGGGAGAGGCCCACCGAGGATCGCCAGCCGCAGGGCGGCGATCAGCACGCCCACGGTGACCGAGGCCAGCGCGATCGCCAGGATCGCCCCCTGCAGGGCAGGAAGATCCTGGGAGTTGGCGGCCCCCAGCATCAGCCGGCCGATCCCGGGGATCGCGAAGACCCGCTCGACCGCCACCGCGCCGCCCAGCAGGCCGAGCACGATCAGGCCGAGCGCGGCGACGACCGCGGCGGCGGCCCGCCGGAGAACCGCCCTGGTCAACACCGCGGACGGAGCCCCCGCCGCGCGCCAGACGCCCACCCAGCGCTCGGTGCTCGCCCCGGCGATCGCGTCCGCGAGGAGGCGGCCGAAGAGACCGCCGGCCGGCAGCCCGAGAGCGAGCGCGGGCAGCGCCGCGGAACGGAAGCCGGTCCAGCCGGACGGCGGGAACAGCGGGATCTGCACCGCGAAGATCACCAGCAGGGCGCTGGCCAGCAGGAACTCCGGCAGTGCGGTCAGAGCGGCACCGGCCGCACCGGCACCGGAGGCCGGCCGGCCCTGAGCGACCCGGCGCATGGTCGGGCCCACCAGCAGCAACGACACGACGACGGCCACCAGCAGGGCCAGGCCGGTCAGAGTGGCCGAGACCCCGAGTGCCTGGACGATCCCGTCGGTGACCGGGTGGCCGCTGACCCAGGAGTTGCCCAGATCGCCGCGCAGCACCCCGCCCCACCAGCGGGCACTCATCACCACCGGCCCGTCCGCCAGGCCGAGCTCGACCCGGATCGCCTCGAGAGCCTCGGGCGTCGGTTCGAGCTCGGCATAGCGGGCCCGCAGGATCGACTCGGCCGGGTCACGCGCGCTGAGCCAGGGCAGGGCCCCGACGATCAGCATCAGCGCGATCCCGGAGACGATCCGGGAGACGAACGCGACGACGTCGCTACTTCGCATCGTTGTGGGTCTCCGGCGTCACCAGCAGGCGCTCGCGCGGGTCGCGAGCCGCATCGTGGACGGTGGTCGCCTCGCCCTGGATGACCCGCTCGTGCAGCATCGGGATGGCCGCGTCGGTGGCGAGCACCTTCGCCTCGGCCAGCATAATCGCCTTGCGTCGCTCGTCGCCGGCCTCGGTCTGGGACGCGGTGGAGATCGCCTGGTCCACGCCCGGATCGCACAGCTGTGAGATGGAGAAGCCGCCCTCGCAGGTGAAGTCGCTGGCCATGTAGGCGACCGGGTCACCCGAGTCCAGAACCGTGGCGCGGGAGAGGATGAACGCGTCGAACGCGCCGGCCAGGGCGTCGGCCTCGATGAACTGGTATTCGCGGACGTCCTGCTCGACGACGAAGCCGGCCGCCTCGAGCTGCTGCTCGAGCAGCACGGCGACCTCGGGCAGCTCGGCCCGGTCGGTGAAGGTGCCCAGGGTGATCTTGACGCCGTTCACCTTCGCCGGCTGGGGGCGTCCGGCCAGGATCTTCTGGTACTCGGGGTCGTCCCGCAGTGCCGCGGCCCACGGCAGGGCGGGGCCGAGCAGGCCCTTGGCGATGTCGGCCCGGCCCTCGTAGGCGGAGGCGACGATCTTCGTCCGGTCGACGGCCTCGCGGGCGGCGGCGCGCACCGCCGGGTCGGCGAACGGGCCCTTCTCGGTGTTGAGGTAGAGAGTGTTCGTCCGGGGCATCGCGACCTCGTGCAGCATCTCCTCCTCGATCAGGGCGGCCTGACCGACCGGGACGGCTTCGGCGATGTCGGCGTCCCCGGTGCGCAGGGCGGCCGCGCGAGCGGTGCCGTCCGGGATGTAGCGGACGTCGATGCCGTCCGCCTTGGCGGGCTCGCCCCAGTAGTCGTCGTTGCGGTCGAGCGTGGCGCCGACGATGCCGTCGACCTTGACCAGCTTGTACGGCCCGGTGCCGTGGTTGACCGGGTCGACGGTGTCGCCGCTGTAGGCGGCCGGGGAGAGGATCGCCAGCTGGGGGCTGGAGAGCCGGTGCGGCAGCAGCGGGTCGGGTTCCGCCGTGGTCAGCACGACGTCGCCGCCGTCGACCGCGACCTTGAGGTTCACGCCGTCGAGGATCCGGGGCAGCGGAGTGGCCTCACTGGCGGTCTTCAGCGAGTTGGCGACCGCGTCGGCGTCGAGGGTCGCTCCGTCGTGGAACGTCACCCCGTCGCGGATCGTGAACCGCCATTCCAGATCGCCGTTGCGCTTCCATTCCGTCGCCAGCGCGGGGTGCGCGTCGCCGACGTCGTCCAGGACGACGAGGGTCTCGGCGGTGCTCCAGGGGGAGAGCTTGAACGCGTCGTGGGAGAG
>JBDIAG010000155.1:0-8354 GCA_039812305.1 Actinomycetales bacterium
ATCCGAACCCGGACGTCTTCGCCGAGGAGTACCGGCGGCCGATCGAGCAGGGCGGGGATTCCGAGCGGCTGGCCCGGCTGCGACGACGGCTGCGGCCGTTGATGCTGCGCCGGCGCAAGGAGGAGGTGGCGCCGGAGCTGCCGCCGAAGGTCGAGCAGGTGCTGTCGGTGGAGCTCTCCCCCGCCCATCGCCGGATCTACTCGCGGCAGCTGCAGCGGGAGCGGCAACGCGTCCTCGGCATGCTGGACGATCTGCAGGCGAACCGGATCGCGATCTTCCGGGCGCTCACCCGGTTGCGTCAGCTCGCACTCGCCCCGGAGCTGGTCGACGAGGAGCACGCGAGCGCCGGTTCGTCCAAGCTGGACGCGGTGATGGAGCACATCGCCGAGGTCGTCGCCGAGGGGCATCGGGCACTCGTCTTCAGCCAGTTCACCGGATTCCTCGGCCTACTGCGGCAGCGACTGGACGAGGCGGGGGTGGCGTACGAGTACCTGGACGGCCGCACTCGCAACCGGGCCGAGCGGATCGCCTCCTTCCGTTCCGGCGAGGCGCCGCTGTTCCTCATCAGTCTCAAGGCGGGCGGTTTCGGTCTGACGTTGACCGAGGCGGACTACGTGTTCGTCCTCGACCCCTGGTGGAACCCGGCCGCCGAGGAACAGGCGATCGACCGGACGCACCGGATCGGACAGACGCGCACCGTCATGGTCTACCGGCTGGTGGCGACTGACACGATCGAGGAGAAGGTCGTCGCCCTGCAGGAGCGCAAACGCCGGCTGTTCGGCGACGTCATCGAGGGCGACGGTGGCACGTCGGCGCCGCTGAGCGCGGACGACATCCGGGAGCTGTTGCACGGCTGAGGTTCTCAGCCGTCCTTCGCGAACTCGGTGACCGCCGGCCGCTCGTGATAGTCACCGGCCTCGCTGACCCACCAGGCCTGGGTCGTGCGCAGGCCGGTCGGCTGGTCGAGCGTGCCGGCGCAGATCGTGATCCGATCCGGCCGGGCCGCGGCCCGCCAGAACAGGCTCGAGCCGCAACGGCCGCAGAAGCCGTACCCGATGCCCGGAGCGGGCTCGTACCAGGTCAACGTCTGCGACGAGACCAGCTGCAGCGCAGCGGTGTCGACGGCTGTAGCGGCCATGTGGTGGCCGGTGAAACGGCGGCACCGACCGCAGTGACAGTTGACGACGTCCCGCAGCGGAGCGGTGGTGCGATAACTGACCCCGCCGCACTCGCACCGTCCGTCGTGGGTGTCCTCGTCCTGGGTGTCCTCGCCGGACGACGACGGACCGGCTGCGGCCGACGGACTATCGGAGGGCGACGTCATGCGCGGAGTATGCGCGCCGGCGTGACGGAGTGTCCACAGCCCGGCAGCGCGGACGTCACTCCACCCAGGGAACGCGGCGAACCTGATTCGAGAGCATGGCCGCCTCGGCATTGGAACACGCCTTGTCACAGAGCATCCTGTCCCAGGCTCCGAGGACGGTGCGGACCTCATAGATCCCTGGCAGGGCCAACCATGACATCGGGGACCTCCAACCGGAATGTGACCGTGTCGTGACCAAACACTATATGGCGGAAAACGGACGGTGGTTATCGGCGTGTTAATTCTGGATGAGAAGAGCGTGTCGGTTCAAGAGGGCGATCCGGGCGTTCGGGACAGCGGGTTCCCGGGTGACGGGGAGTGAGTCACCGCCACCCGGGAACGTTGAGTGGATCCGGATCGGCTACTGCTCGGAGCGGACGACGATCACCGGGTCCTCGCCCTCGCCCGGCGGCAGGCTGATGGTGCCGTCCGAGATGCCGTCGATCTCGTCGTCGAGGGTGGGAACCTGCGGATCCCTCTTCTCGAACATCACGAAGAGGGCGAAGCCGAGACCGCAGCCGATGAACCAGGTGTAGTTTCCGATCCAGGCCACGTCGAAGAATCCCATGTCGGCGAACAGCTTCGGAAAGATGCCGAGCAGGATGGTCGGGATACCGGCCCACAACAGCGTCTTGATGCCATTGGGGTTGTAGCCGTTCTTGTACCAGTAGGCGCCGTTCTCCGACATGGTGAACATGTCGTCGACCTTGATGCGCTGTTTCGCGGCGACGTAGTATCCGGCGAGAAGAGTGCCGAACAATGGGCCGATCAACGCGGCGAGCACGCCCAGGGAGTAGTGAATCGCGTCCGCGTTGGAGTACCAGTTCCACGGCAGCAGGAACACGGATCCGACGGCGGCGATCATGCCGCCCATCCGCCACGAGATCCGCTGCGGGGCCACGTTCGAGAAGTCGAAGGCGGGAGAGATGAAGTTCGCGACGATGTTGATGCCGACGGTCGCGGTGACGAAGGTCAGCCCGCCGAGAAGGATCGCCACGGGTGTGTCGATCCGCTCCACGGTGTGGATCGGGTCGGTGATGAGTTCGCCGAACACCGGGACCGTGGCCGAGGCCGTGATGACCGTCAGCAGCGAGAAGAAGAGGAAGTTCACCGGCAGACCCCAGAGGTTGCCGCGCTTAACCGCCTCGAAACTGCGTCCGTAGCGGGCGAAGTCACCGAAGTTGAGCATCGGTCCGGAGAAGTAGGACACCACGATCGCGACCGCCGTGGCCATCACCGGCAGGGATGCCCAGAAGCCGAGCGGCTCCCCCTCGTGCAGGTTCAGGCTGACGTTGCTCCAGCCGGCCTTGGCGACCAGGTAGCCGGCGAGGATGATCATCACCACATACACCGCCGGGCCGGCCCAGTCGATGAACTTGCGGATCGCCTCCATGCCGTTCCAGAACAGCGCCACCTGTGCGACCCACAGAATCGCGTAGCTGAGCCAGCCGAGGGCGGAGAGGCCGAGGAAACTGTGCTCGACCAGTTCCGCGGTCGCCGGGATGAACTTGAGGAAGATGATGTTCAGGGATTGCGCGGCCAGGAACGTCTGTACGCCGTACCAGGCGATGGCGATGAGACCGCGCAGGATCGCCGGGATATTGGCGCCCTTGATACCGAAGATGGCGCGGTTGATCACCGGATAGGGAACACCGGTCTTCTGGCTCGGCTTGGCCACGAGATTGGTGAACACCTGCACGATCACGATGCCGATCAGCAGGGCCAGCAGCACCTGCCAACTGGCGATTCCGAGGGCGAACAATGACCCGGCGGTGACATAGCCACCCACGGAGTGCACGTCCGACATCCAGAAGGCGAAGATGTTGTACCAGGACCATTTCTGCTGACGCAGCGGCGCCAGATCCTCGTTCGCCAGCCGTTCGTCGTAGTGCGGCTCCATGTTGCCGGAGCCGACCGGCTGGCCGGCAGCCTCGACGATGTCCTGCGGTTTGCCGTGGGCGTGGTCTTGGGATGCACCGAGTTGGGCGTCCGCCATGGGGGCGCCCGCATCGTGCGGAGTGTGGGTCATATCGACGGCCTTCCAGGCGGGGGCGATGCCCCAGGTCTCGGGAAACGGATGCCACGACGCCGTCGGCGTGGAAGAGTGCGCGATTGTGAAGCTATTGCTTCACGTGGACCCCTGCGTTTCGTCCGTGTAACACCTGTGTTGCGCCGCTTTCGGCTCGCGGCCTTCTCCCGCCGGGACGAGTGACCAGGTCCCGGCCGGGTCTGGTCCGGTCAGATCCGGTCCGTGCCGGTCAGATCCGGTCCGGCGAGTACGCCACCTCACTCACGCCTCCTGAAACGGGCGCTTCCTGGTCTGCGGGAGGGCGCTTCCCCCTGGCCCGCTGAGAGGGGCACCTCCCCGTGGCCCGCTGAGAGGGGTACGGCAAGCGAGGATGGTCCGGCCGGCCCCCCGCGCTGGATCCCTGGCGCCGACCAACCAGCTATTCGCCCACTGGCCGGTTTACGTGCCCACTGGCCAGCGATCGCCGGTCGCTCGGCCGACAACCGGCCAGTCGGCACCTACCCGGTCAAACGCGCCCGCCAGCCGGACCCCGCAGACGACCGCACAACACCACCACCCCCAAAGGGCATGAGAACGCGCCGGGGAGGCGTCCGTGCCGACCAGCCAGCTACCCGCCCACTGGCCCGTTGTGTGCCCACTGACCAGTGATCGCTGGCCGCTCGGCCGACAACCGGTCAGTCGGCGACTACCCGGTCAGGCGGGCCGGACAGAGAGAGGCTCCGCCTAGGATGCAGACATGTCGCGGCGGCTCCCCACGGTGGATTCCCCGCCCGACGTCGGGCCGCGACTGCGGGAGCTCCGCAAGGAGCGGGGTATCTCGGCCCGGGCCCTCGCCGCGGAACTCGGCATCTCCCCCAGCGCCATCTCACAGATCGAACGAGGCGTGTTGCGTCCCAGCGTGTCTCGGTTGATCGCGATCACCGACGCGCTCGGCGTCCCATTGGCGTCCGTCTTCGACACCCGCACCGACATCGTGGCCGAGGTCGAGGCGACCAGCGGCGGGTACGCGCTGCAGCGTGCTGCGAACGCCACGGTCGTCACGTTGGAGAGCGGCGTGACGTTCCGGCGCCTCTCACCCGGGCAGACCCCCGGCGTGGACTACTTCGAGTCGATCTATCCGCCGGGCAGTACCGCGCATGCCGAGAACGAGCTGTTCCGGCACGACGGCTACGAAGTGGGCACGATGATCTCAGGTGCGCTGACGATCGACTTCGAGCACGAACAGGTCGTCCTGCAACCGGGCGACGCGATCAGCTACCCCTGCTCCACTCCCCACCGGATCCACAACACCGGGACGTGCGACGCGGTCGCGCAGTGGCTCATCGTGCACAGTGTGACGTGACCCCATCGCCCGCCGAAGTCCACGCGAGCCACGGAACTGGCCGTAGACCGCAGGCCACTACGTATTCGCGTGGCCCACTCGGCAGGGAACAGACCATACCGTGGAACAGGCCACGCGAGCGGGCGGGCACCGTGCCGGGTGGTCCGCCCAGGTCAGAGCAGGGCCGGGCCAACACTGGCCCGGTTCAGAGCAGGCCCGGGTCAGAGCAGGCCCGGTGCAGTCCCGGTCAGAGCAAGCCGGTTCAGAGAGAGCCGGTCAGAGCAGGCTGGGTTGAGAGTAAGCCGGTTCCGAACAAGTCAGGTTCAGAGCAAGCCCTGGGCGCGCAGTTCCACCTGCAGGTCGTGCGGGTTGGACGAGGCGTGCATCGCGTCCTCAAGACTGACGACTCGGTCGCGGAAGAGCGAGACGAGGTGCTGGTCGAAGGTCTGCATCCCGTAGAAGCCGCCCTCGCGGATGAGGTCGGTGATCATGTGCGTCTTCTCCGGGTCGGCGATCGCGTCGGCGATCCGGCCGTTGTTGACGCAGATCTCCATCACGACCACGCGGCCGCGGCCGTCCGAGCGAGGTACCAGCCGCTGACAGATGATCCCCTTCAGCGCCGCCGCCAGGGACAGGCGCACCTGCTTCTGCTCGTGCGGCGGGAAGAAGTCGATGACGCGGGTGATCGTCTCGGCGGCGTCCGTCGTGTGCAGGGTCGACATGACGAAGTGGCCGGTCTCGGAGGCGGCCAGAGCCGAGCCGACCGTCTCGGCGTCACGCATCTCGCCGACCAGCACGACGTCGGGGTCCTGCCGCATGGCGGCGCGCAGGGCCACCGCGAAGTTCTCGGTGTCCAGGCCGACCTCGCGCTGGTTGATGATCGAGTTCTTGTCCTGGTGCAGCACCTCGATCGGGTCCTCGATCGTGACGATGTGCACCTCCTTGTTGACGTTGATGTGGTCGACCATGCCCGCCAGCGTCGTGGTCTTGCCGGAACCGGTGGGGCCGGTCACCAACACCAGTCCTCGGGGCTCCAGCGACAGCGAGGCGATCGTCTCGGGCACACCCAGCTGAGCCAGGGACGCGGCGCCGGCGTTGACCCGCCGGAAGACCAGACCGACCGAGCCGCGAGCCCGGTAAGCGTTGACGCGGAACCGGCCGACTCCGGCGAGGGAGAACCCGAAGTCCGCTTCGTTGCGGCGGGCGAAGTCCTCGACCAGGTCGTCGCGGATGACCTCGGAGAGCATGTGCTCGGTGTCCGCCGGGGTGAGGTCGCGGGCCTTCAGCTTGCGCAGGCGACCGTCGATCCGGATCCGCGGCGCGGCACCGGTCTTGCAGTGCAGGTCGGACCCCTTGTTCTCCGACAGGGCCTGCAGGAAGGGGACGACCGACAGCACCGGCGGCTCGCTGACCCGGTGCCGGCCGGACTGCGTGGCGACCCCATCCGTAGCTGCCGGGGCGCCGGCGGGGGCAGTGGGCGCGGCAGCGGACGAACGGGCCGGCGGCGACGAACCGGCGGTAGGCGACGTGGCGGGTGATGCGGCAGCGGGTGAGCCGGCGGTCGGCGACGTGGCCGGTGAGGAAGCGGACGGACCAGTCGTGGACGCGACCGTGGACGAGGAGGCACCAGCGGCGGCCGGGTCAGGCTGATGCTCGACTCCCGGAGCCCCGGCCTCGCCAGGTTCGTTCACGCTCGTCTCAGGCACAGCGGCCTCATTCACGCCCACCCCGTTCACACCGAGCCCATGCCCATCCGATTGCGGCGCCCCGGTCCCGTTCACGGCCGAGGCCACGTCGGTGGGCTCGGCCGAGCGACGGACGACCGGCAGGATCGTGGTGAGCTCGGCGTCCTCGTCGACGCTGCTGGAATCGAGATCGGCGGTGCCCGTCGTGCCCCGGCTCTCGACAGCCTTGGCCGACGCGCCCGGGGCGGCGTCGGCAACGGCCTCGGCGACCACCACCCCGGCGGTCACGGCCGCAGCGGCCACGACGGCAGCGGTCACGGCCTCAGCAGCCGGGCTCTCGGCATCGACAGCCTCGGCGGGGACGGCCGCGTCGGCCGGAATGTCGTCAGCCTGGATCTCATCGGCCAGGATGTCGCCGAAAGCCGGCTCGTGGTGCGCCGGCCCGGGCTGGGCGGGAATCACCATCGTCGGCTGGTACGGCTCGGGCCAGCCGCGCTTACTCGTCTCGATACTGCTCACCCTTCAGTGGTCGGCAGACACGCGCGTCCGCTTGACGCGTCAGCCGGACGTCCGCCGGAGAGTCTGCAATGTCACTCCATCGGGTCGGCACCCGTAGGATGGACGCCGCACCAAAGCCGAGAAGGAGGCCAGATGAGCAAGCGCGCACGCAAGCGCCGCGCCCGCAAGAAGGGCGGCGCCAACCACGGCAAGCGTCCCAACGCCTGAGGACGCCCGTCGTTCTCAGACGCGGAGCAAGCCAGACGCACAGAACGTCCCGACCCGATCCGGGCTGGGACGTTCGTCGTTTGGATTGGTGGGGCCGGTGGGCGGGCGAGGCCGATGGCGGGCGAGGCCGGGCCTCGACCTGCGCATGATGCGGCGGACGAACCTGCAATCGGTGTCGCGATCACACCACCACGTGCAGGTTCATCAGCCGGATCATCGGCACCGGTATGCGTGCCCGGACACGGACATTCCCGCCCGGCAGGAACCCATCACGTGCCCGTCGCAGACACCACGCAAGGGACCGAAAGATCAGCCTTCGACGGCCCGGAACTCCGTCACCGATGTCACCTGCGTCACCTGAGAAACCTGAGTGATCTGCGTTATTTGAGCCTTGATCCGCAACCGCAACGTCTCCGGCGCCGGCTCGCAAGCGCACGAGCGGCGGACGAGGGCCTTGAGAGCCGCCTCCAGGTCATGACGGGTCATGCACGGCGCGCATTCCTCCAGATGCTCCCGGATCGTCTCACCGTCGAGTTCGGTGGCCTCCGAATCCAGATAGCTGAACAGCTCCCCGAGAACCCTGTCGCAGTCGACCTCGTGCGGCTTGCCACAGCTCATCGTCCGGCTCCTTCGCCGCTGCTTACCAAGCCCCGTTCGCGCGCGTAGCTCTCCAGCAGAGTACGCAGCTGCCGGCGCCCACGGTGCAGACGCGACATCACGGTGCCGATCGGCGTCCCCATGATCTCGGCGATCTCCTTGTAGGCGAACCCCTCGACGTCGGCGTAGTAGACGGCCATCCGGAACTCCTCCGGCAGCTGCTGCAACGCCTCCTTGACGTCGGAGTCGGGCAGCCGGTCCAGCGCCTCGGCCTCGGCCGATCGCAGACCCGTCGAGGTGTGCGACTCGGCCCGGGCGAGCTGCCAATCCTCGACGTCCTCCGCCGCCGACTGCACGGGCTGCCGCTGCTTCTTGCGGTAGGAGTTGATGTAGGTGTTGGTGAGGATCCGGTACAGCCACGCCTTGAGGTTCGTGCCCGGGCGGTACTGGTGGAACGACGCGAACGCCTTGGTGAACGTCTCCTGCACCAGGTCTTCGGCGTCCGCGGGGTTCCGGGTCATCCGCAGAGCGGCCGAGTACAACTGGTCGAGGTACTGCAGGGCATCCCGCTCGAACCGCACCAGTCGCTGCTCGGTCGTCTCTTCGGGGGCACGGTCGGTGTCCTCACCCACC
>JBDIAG010000156.1:0-8339 GCA_039812305.1 Actinomycetales bacterium
GTCTACCTACGAACGGTTCTCCGGGCTCGCCTCGAGCAGTCGGTCTCGCACCGCGGCCCAGTCCGCCCGGTCGAGGCTGGTCAGATGGCCGACGCCCTGGCCGCGGCCGCGCACCGATCCGGCGATCTCCCGCAGCGCATGCTCGAGCTCGTCCACGGTGTGCGGACGGCCGCGCGGGCCGATCACGTCCAGCCGGACGAGGTGCCCCTCGACCAGCACGATCACGTGCCGTTCGCGGGACGGTCCGGGCCAGTCGTCGCTGTACGGGACGCGATCCGTATCGCGCGGGACCCCGGGGATCCTGGTCGTGGAGAACAGGTACTTGTGCTGCTCCATCGACAACGGCGCGCCACGCTGCAGGGTGACCGGGTACCGCTGCTCGTCGACGGCCCGTTTGTGATCGAGCGCGGCCATGATCAGCCCCGCTGCCCGGCGGTACTGATCAGCGCCGTCGTCGTGCAGCAGGAACAGGAAGTTCGCGTTGATCGCGTTGCGCACTCGCCGGCCGAGATAGCGGTCGCGCCAGAACTCGTCCAGCCAGCTGTGCACGCCCGGGGTCGCGTCGTACTCGAGCAGCCGGGCGTAGGCAGCCCGCGCGGGGGAACTCGCGTCGAGGAACTCCTCGACGGCCACCCGGGTCTCCGCCAACTCCTCCTCGGTCAACAGCGGCGCACACCACTCGAGGAACTCACGGACGTTATCGTCCAGATCGGGGACGGGCACCCGGGGCAGGGCGTCCTCGCTGGCGAAGGTGGTCGCGTTCATGGGATCGCCCCTCAGTCGAGCAGGTCGTCGACCCGGTTCGCCTGGCTGCCGTGTTCCGGACTCAACCGTCCGAAGAGCTGGCGGGTTCGCTCCGAACGGCCCACCACGCCCGGCTGCTGGCTGTAGGACAGGATCGCCGTGTGCCGCTCGGTCGTGCCCTGGACCGGGCTCACCCGGTGCAGCGAATAGCGGCCTCGGAACAGCTGCAGATCACCCGGACGCAACCGCAGGCGTTGGACGAGATGGCCGGCGTCCCCGGTGATGACGCTCTTGACGTCCTCGGTGTGCTCGGCGCCGGCCGATCTGATCCCCGGGCAGTATTCGAACACCCCGCCCTCGGTCGACTCCTGGGTCAGCAGGCTGATCGCGAACTCGTTGGTGTCGAAATGCCAGGGGTGCTCCCGCTCGGGCCGCACGATGTTGAGGCACAGGCCCGCGAGCGGATCCGCCAACGGGAAGATCCCGTCCACCTCCAGGCACGCGGCCAGAAAGCGCTGGAACGGCTCGCTGACGTAGAGCCGGTGGATGAGGAAGCTCTCGGGGATCCGGTCGCGGGGCACGAAGGCGTTCCCCCGGACCATGAGGATCCGGGCGGGGTGATCGTCCGGCAGTCCCTCGTCGGGCTCGGTGTTGTAGACGTTGACGATCATCTCGTCGTAGTACGCGTGCGGAGCGACCTGCACGCCCTCGTCCCGCAGCCGGGACCGCATGTCGGGACGGATGAAGTCGCGCAGGATCGTGCAACCGCGGTGACGAAGCTCGACCCGGGCCTCCATCACCGCCTCGTTCCACCGTGGACTCTCGGGGGCAGCCAAGGGAAACCTGTCGACATCCACGATCTCGTGCAGATCGTCCTCGACGGAACGTGCCAGAAGGTCGCTCATGAGGGTCCTTTCACAGCGGCGTCTCGCCACATCGCGGCGCCCTGGTCGAAAGATCCTCGCCGCAGCCGGACGGCGGGTACAAGGGCAAATCGGCCCTGGTCGCGAATCTGTCCGAAGTTGGTACACGCAAGGGTGCGACAGGAAATGAACGCTGCGGTGTCGGTTTCCGGGCGGGATGGCTGGCACGGCGGAGGTCCGCCCTGGTAGCGGAGCACGTGGGGGTGGCCGACAACGCCGCCAGGCACCCGCCCGGGAAGCGACACGCAGTGTTCATCTGCTGGCGCGCCCGAGGGCCCGCGGGCCAGCTGCGATTGCAGCCGGCCGCGGGCCTGGCTGAACGGGCCCGAAGCCTGGCTCAGCGGCGCCGGAGCACCAATCTCAGATATGGATCCCGCACTCCGACTTGTTCGTTCCGGCCCAGCGGCCGGAGCGGGCGTCCTGGCCGGGCAGGACCTTGGCCGTGCACGGCGCGCAGCCGATCGAGGGGTAGCCCTGGCTCAGCAGCGGGTTCACCGGGATGTCGTACTTGGCGATGTAGGCGTCGACGTCGGCCTGGGTCCAGGCCGCGATCGGGTTGATCTTGACCAGGGCGTTCTTGCGGTCCCATTCGACGATCGGGGTGCCGGCGCGACGCTCGGAGTCCTCCCGACGCAGGCCCGAGGCCCACGCCTCGTACCCCGAGAGTGCCCGCCGCAGCGGGATGACCTTGCGCATCTCGCAGCACTGCACGGGGTCCCACGAGTGCAGGGCCTCGCCGAACTCCGAGTCCTGCTCGGGCACGGTTCGCCGCGGCTCGACGTTGACGACCGTCACCGGCAGCCGGCTGACCACCTCGTCACGGGTCTGGATGGTCTCCGCGAAGTGGTAGCCGGTATCCAGGAAGACGACGTCCACGCCCGGCAGCACGCGCGAGACCATGTGCGGCAGAAGCGCCTCCGCCATCGAACAGGCGACGGCCAGGTGCTCCCCGAAGGTCTGCGCCGCCCACTCGACCACGTCCTCGGCCCGGGCCTCACGAAACTTCCGCGAGCCGGCCATGGCGATCGCGCGGAGCTCCTCCACCGGGCGCTGATCACCTGTCAGCGACCGTCGAAGCGTCCCCACCGGGTGAGCTGTGTCGATCACGATAATGACTCCTCGTCGGCTCGGTGTGCCCACGAGGCGAAACCCTCGCCCGTCTCGCGTTGTTCCTCGAAACGGCGGACGAGACGCTCGACATAGTCCGGCAGTTCGTCCGCGGAGACCTTGAGACCCCGCACGGTGCGGCCGGTCTCGGCGTCCGGCCGGTCGCTGCGGGCCAGGCCGCCACCCAGGTGCACCTGGAAGCCGGAGACCGGTTCGCCGTCCGGACCCGGGATGAGCTGGCCCTTGAGACCGATGTCGGCGGTCTGGATCCGGGCGCAGGAGTTCGGGCAGCCGTTGATGTGCAACGTGATCGGTTTGTCGAGCGTGACGTCGCCGAGCCGCTTCTCCAGCTCGCCGATCGTGTCGATCGCCGTCGCCTTCGTCTCGACGATCGCCAGCTTGCAGTACTCGATGCCGGTGCAGGCCATCGTCGCCCGGCGGAACGGGCTCGGATTCACCCGCAGGCCCAGGGCTTCGAATCCCGCCACGACGGTGTCCACCTTGTCCGGGGCGACGTCGAGGATCAGCACCTTCTGGTACGGCGTCAGCCGCAGCCGGGACGACCCGACGCTCTCGGCCAGGTCGGCGAGCGCGGTGAGGATCGTGCCGCTCACGCGGCCCACCGCCGGAGCGGCACCGACGTAGAAGTTGCCGTCCACCTGCTCGTGGATGCCGACGTGGTCGCCACTGCGATTCGGCGCCGCCGGCGCCGGACCGTCGGGCAGGCGGTACCCGAGGTACTCCTCCTCCATCACCTGGCGGAACTTCTCCGCGCCCCAGTCGGCCACCAGGAACTTCAGCCGGGCCTTGTTGCGCAGCCGGCGGTAGCCGTAGTCGCGGAAGATCTGGACGACCGCATGCCACACCTCCGGGACCTGCTCCTGAGTCACGAAAGTGCCTGGCCGCACGGCGAACTTGGCGACGGTGGAGAGCCCGCCGCCGACCCACAGGTCGTACCCGGGCCCGAGTTCGGGATGGACGACCCCGACGAACGACACGTCGTTGATCTCGTGGACGACGTCCAGGCTGGGGTGCCCGGTCAGCGCGGTCTTGAACTTCCGCGGCAGATTCGCCAGCGACTTGTCGCCGATGAACCGGGTCTTGATCTCCTCGATGGCCGAGGTCGGGTCGATGATCTCGTCCGCGGCGATGCCGGCCACCGGGGAGCCGAGGATGACTCGCGGGCAGTCGCCGCAGGCCTCGGTGGTCTGCAGCCCGACCGATTCCAGGCGTCGCCAGATCTCCGGGACGTCCTCGATCGCGACCCAGTGGTATTGGACGTTCTGCCGGTCGGTGATGTCGGCGGTGTCGCGGCAGAACTCGGTCGAGATCTCGCCGATCACGCGGGTCTGCTCGGCGGTGAGCGCGCCACCGTCGATGCGCACGCGCATCATGAAGTACTCGTCGTCGAGCTCCTCGGGGGCGAGAGTGGCGGTCTTGCCGCCGTCGATCCCGGGACGACGCTGTGTGTAGAGGCCCCACCAGCGCATCCGGCCGCGGAGATCCTCACTCGGGATCGACGCGAAACCTTCCTTGGCATAGACCTCTTCGATCCGGGCACGGACGTTGAGGGGATGGTCGGCCTGCTTGAAGACCTCGTTGGGGTTGAGCGGGTCCTGCCCGTCGACGGCCCACTGGCCGTTGGATCTGGTCCGGGCCGGACGAACGGGACGCGAGGTCGAAGGGGTGGCGGTCATGCGTGTGCCTCCGCTGGCTGAGTGTGGATCCGGTGAATGACTCGTCCCTGACGAGTCGAAAGCCCGTCAGAACGCGATGCGACACATCGCGTCAGCATGCACACGCTGCAGATCCACGTGACGTCGAGTCACGAGATGAACGGAGCGGGCGCGCAGCACTCGGACATCCTAAGCCCATCTCAGCAATTGAGCATCCACTGTTCACATAACGGCCATAAGACCGGTTTATTGCCGCCCCGAGTGGGCCATCGCCTGCAGTCGGGCGATCCGCTGCGCCATCGGCGGGTGCGTGGCGAAGAGCCGGGAGACGCCGCCGGCGGTGAACGGGTTGGCGATCATCAGGTGGCTCGCGTTGACCAGCCGGCGTTCCGGCGGCATCGGCAGCTGCTTCGTCCCGGCATCGAGCTTGGCCAGCGCCGAGGCCAGGGCGAGCGGATCGCCGGTGAGGCGGGCGCCGTCCTCGTCCGCGTCGAACTCGCGGGTGCGCGAGATCGCCAGCTGGACGATGCCCGCGGCCAGCGGGCCGAACAGGCTGATCGCGATCGCCCCGATCGGGTTGGGCCGGTTGTCGTCACCCCCGCCGAAGTACATCGCTCCGTAGGCGAGGGCGGTGATCGCCGAGGACGCCGACGCCGCGATCGAGGAGGTGAGGATGTCGCGGTTGTAGACGTGCATCAGCTCGTGGCCGAGCACGCCACGCAGCTCCCGTTCGGTGAGGATCCCGAGGATGCCCTCGGTGCAGCACACCGCGGCATGGCGTGGGTTGCGACCGGTCGCGAAGGCGTTCGGGGCATTGGTCGGCGAGACGTAGAGCGCCGGCATCGGCTGCCCGGCCCGCTCCGACAGCTCCCGCACGATCCGGTACATCGCCGGTTGTTCCGCCTCGGTCACCGGGTACGCCCGCATCGCCCGGATCGCGATCGAGGCGGACCGCCAGTAGGTGATCCCGTTCATCGCCAGCGCGATGAGCACGCCGACGATGAGGGCGTTGTAGCTGCGGCCGAACAGCAACCAGCTGGCCCCGACCACGATCGAGCCGAGAAGACCCAACAGCATGGCCGTCTTGAGCCCGTTGAAATGCCGGTGCATCGTCCCACCTTAGGGCGCGACGCTGAGAACCATCGGGGAGCTACTCGTCGTAGAGCTTGTACACCTCCCCCTCGAGGACGGCGGCCGGCGTCGGGGCACCATCGTGCCGCGCCGATTCGGGGCCGAAGTCCTCGGGGAAGTCGGGGACGACCGCGGTGATCAGCGACCCGTCCGCCCGGGCCGCGCCGATCACCGGCGAGTTGCCCTGCAGGCTCGGCCGGCGTGGGCCCTGATCCTCCAGCGGCACCCGGGTCGTCTCCCCCGGCACCACCTGGACGACCTGCCCGCGCACCGAGATCGGCAGCGGTCCGGAGCCGTCGAAGGTGAACTCGACCGCCTCCTGGGTGAGCTCGACCAGCAGCCGGTCACCCCGGATGGAGAGCGGGAAGGTGAGGCCGTTCCACTCCAGCGGCAATCGCGGGTCGAAGGAGAGTGCGCCGCGGTGGTCGCGCATTCCACCGAAGCCACACACCAGCGCATTCCACACCCCGCCCGCGGACGCGATGTGCACCCCGTCGGTCGTGTTGCGGTGCAGATCGGCAAGATCGACATAGAGACCGGTGAGGAAATACCGCAGGGCCATCTCCGAATACCCCACCTCGGCGGCCACGATCGACTGCACCACCGCCGACAACGTGGAATCGCCGGTCGTGATCGGGTCGTAGTACTCGAAGTCCGCTCGCTTCTCGGCGAGGCTGAACATGTCCCCCTGCAGGAAGAGCGCGAGGACGACATCCGCCTGCTTCAGCACCTGGAAGCGATAGATCACCAACGGATGGAAATGCAGCAGCAGCGGACGCAGCTCCGCCGGAGTCTGCTCGAGATCCCAGAGCTCGCGTTCGAGGAAATGCTCGTCCTGCGGGTGTACTTCCAGGGTCTCGTCGTAGGGGATGAACATCCCCTCCGCACAGTCGTGCCATTCCCGGATCTCGTCCGGGTCCACCTCGAGACGCTTGATCGTCGCGGCGTATTCCTCCGGACGCTCGACCGCGAACGACCGCATCACCGCGTACGCCCGGGAGAGATTGTGCTTGGCCATCACGTTGGTGAACAGGTTGTTGTTCACCACGGTGGTGTACTCGTCCGGCCCGGTGACCGAATGGATGTGGAACGAGCGTTCGTCGTTCGATTCCCGCCAGAATCCCAGATCCGCCCACATGCGTGCCGTCTCGACGAGGATCTCGACACCCTGCCGGTAGAGGAAATCGTCGTCGCCGGTGATGTCGGCGTACTTGCACAGGGCATAGGCCACGTCGGCGTTGATGTGGTACTGCGCCGTTCCCGCGGCGTAGTAGGCGGACGCCTCGTCGCCACTGATCGTCCGCCACGCGAAGAGCGCTCCGCGCAGCGCCAGCTCCTTGGCTCGCAATCGGGCCTTGGGCAGCATTCTCAGCCTGAACTTCAACGCGTTCCGCGCCATCACCGGGTTGGTGTAGGCGAGGAACGGGATGACGTAGACCTCGGTGTCCCAGAAGTAGTGGCCCTCATAACCAGAACCGGTGACGCCTTTGGCCGCGACGCCGAGGGTGTCCGCCCGGGCGGCCGCCTGGGCGAGCTGGAAGAGCGACCAGCGCACCGCCTGCTGGATCGCCGGCTGATCGGCGATGACGACGTCGGTGTTGTTCCAGTACCGATCCAGCCAGGCCCGCTGTTCGCGGTGATAGTGGCCGATTCCCTGTTCGCAGACACGGTCCAGAGTGCGCCGGCATCGGTCGAACAATTCGCGGACGGGCACACCCCGCGAGGTGTGATACGTGACGTACTTGGTGATCCGGATCGGCTTGTCCTTCTGCGCGCGGACCCGGACCACCTCCTTCGACAGATCCTCCTCGGCACGGATGAAACAGTCGTAGGAGTTCTCGGTCTCGATCAGGTGCTCCGCCCCGACCGCGATCGTCATGCCGGAGTTGGCGCAGCGATAGCCGACCAGCATGCGGTGGTCCTTGTGCCATTCGTCCTTGCGCTCGAGCACGCGGTGCGCGAACTTGCCGGCCCGGCGCGGGTCGAAGCCCGCCGGCTGCTCCTTGGCGGTCGGATGGTATTCGTCGGCGCCGTCCTGCCGGTTGAGGATCTGCGACGAGATCACCACCGGGGCGAATCCGGAGAGCATCGTCACTTCGAGCGTCATGATCGCCACATGGCGCTCGATGAAGGACACCATCCTGGTCGAGGAGACCTTGACCCGCTTGCCCGACGGAGTCCGCCAGATCAGATCCCGCCGGTAGATCCCGTCGCCGAAATCGATCGAGCGCCGATAGCTCTCGAGTTCCGCCATCTGCAGCATGAGCGGCTCGTCGTCCACATACAGCTTGATGAGCTTGCTGTCCGGGACGTTGACGATCGTCTGCCCCAGGGTGGCGAAGCCGAAGGCCTCCTCGGCATGGTTGATCGCCCAGGTCTCGTGGAAGCCGTTGATGTAGGTGCCGTGCACCTGCGCCGCGCGGCCCTCCTCCGGATTGCCACGCATTCCGAGATAGCCGTTGCCGACCGCGAACAACGTCTCGGTGGTGCCGAGATCGTCCTCCTCCGGCCGCGTTTCGGTCAGCCGCCATTCGTCGATCGGGAATCGCGTCCGGTCGATCGGGTCCACGGACAGCTCGGCGGGATTCATCGGGGAATCAACTCCGCGAGATCCTGCACGATGACATCGGCGCCGGCCTCGAGCAGTTCGTCGGCGCCGGCCCCGCGATCCACTCCGACCACCAGCCCGAATTCGCCGGCCTTCCCGGCCTGGACGCCGCTCACCGCGTCCTCCAGGATCACCGCACGCTCCCGGCCG
>JBDIAG010000157.1:0-8322 GCA_039812305.1 Actinomycetales bacterium
CTGTACGGCTCGGGCCAGCTCACCCGCATGATCAACGGATACCCACGGCGCGACGCGGCGCGGGTGCGCATCGGACGTCGCACGGTCATCGTGGGCAACGGCAACGTGGCGATCGATCTCGTGCGCCTGATGCTGCTTGCGCCGGAGGAGCTGGCCCGGGTCGGGGTGCCGCAGGACGCGATCGGCGCGCTGCGGGCCGGCGGACCGGTGGAACGCATCGACGTCGTGGGCCGCTCGAGCGCGCCGCGGGCGAAGTTCGACGTGGCGATGGTCCGCGAGCTCGGCAGGCTGCCCGACGTGCGGTTCGGAGTCGACGACACCGAACTCGACGACACCGAGGTCGACGACACCGGCGCGACCGGGGAGACGCTGAGCAAGCTCGAGGTGCTGCGCGAGCTCGCCGACTCCTCCCGATCGGGCGCGCGGGAGGTGCGATTCCACTTCGGCTGGACACCGGACCGGCTGGAGGGGTCGCAGCGGCTCGAGAGGGCGGTCTTCCGCGACACCGCGGGCAAGCGCGGCGAGCTGGGGCTCGCCGCCGACTCCGTCTGCACCGCCGTGGGGTTCACCGAGGTCGCCACCGACGCGCTCCTGCGTCGCTTCTTCGAGACCGAGCACACCGACATCGAGGCCGGCGTGCTCGGCGAGGGGATGTACTGCGTCGGCTGGATCCGTCGCGGCCCCGTGGGCACGATCCCGGCCAACCGTGCGGACGCCAGGGCGGTCGCCGATCGCATCATCGCCGACGTCGAACGGGCCGCCGCAGTCGAGGCACCTCGGGTCGCGGCGAGGAACGAGTCACCCGGCGACGCCGACGGCGCGAACGGCACCCGCGCGATCCTCGTGCTCTACGGCACCGAGTCGGGCAACGCCGAGGCGGTCTCGGATCTGCTGATCGACGAACTCTCGGAGACGTACACGATCCGCGCGATCGACATGACCGATGCGACGGTCGCGGATCTGCAACCGGACAACCTGATCCTGGCGGTCTGCTCGACGCACGGCGAGGGGGCGATGCCGTCGAGCGCCGTGCCGTTCGCCGAACTGCTCGACACCGAGAAGCCCGACCTCACGGGCGTCCGGTACGCGATGTTCGGCATGGGCGACAGTTCGTACGAGTTCTACAGCCGCGGCAGCGAGCACATCGACCAGCGTCTCGCGGCACTCGGCGCGACCAGGGTGGGCGAGTACGGCCGCCACGACGCGGTGGACGGCACGCTGCCGAACGACAGCGCGCTGGCCTGGGCGCGCGAGATCGTCGGGGGCGTGCTGGCCGGCGCCAGCACCGGGACGACGGCCCACGTCCCGGCTGCGGACCGGATCGCGCCCACCCCGGCCGCCATCCGACCGGCGGCAGCGGCAGTCCCGGCGGCAGGGGTCGATGTCGCGGCGAGGACCGCGGGCCTCACGACGGCGGTGCACGCCGACAGCAGCCGTATCCCGGCGAATCTGACGCTGCACTACGACCCGTTCTCGTATGCCGACTACGACTACCCCTACGACTTGTTCAAGCGGCTGCGGGACGAAGCCCCGGTCTATTACAACGAGGAGCGCGAGGTCTACTTCGTCTCCCGTTACGCCGATGTTCGAGCCGGTCTCGGTGACGTGAAGCGTTTCTCGAGCGCCCGGGGCAACGACATCGACGGCACCCACGACTCCTTCGGCCAGGGCTTCCTGGTGACCCTCGACCCGCCGAGGCATACCGCGCTGCGCGCCGCGATCCGCCGGACCTTCTCGGTCCGCGAGATCCTGGCGAAGGAGAACGGTGTGCGCGACTACGTGCGCTCGCTGCTGACGCCCTTCTGGGAACAGGGCGGTGGGGACTTCACCGCGGAGGTCGGGCTGCCCACCGGGGTCGGCATGGCCGTCATGCTGTTGGGCCGCCCGATGAGCGACGTGCCCGCGTTCGTCGATCACATCGAACGGGAACTCGTCCGCGTCGTCGGCGCGCCGGGCGTACCCGACGACGCGGTCGCGGCCGTCGTCGAGACCGAGGAGATGATCGCCGAGCGTTTCGAGGCACGCCGGGCCGAGATCGAGGCCGGCGTCAACCCCACGGCGACCGATGCGATGACGCAGATCACGCTCGCCGTGCACGCGGGCAAGGTGCTGCCCGAGGAGCAGGTCGGTTTGGCCCACCTCGTGCTCGCCGCGGCGAGCGACGCCCCCGCGGCGTTCCTGAGTCAGGTCGTCATGACTCTCGATCGCTTTCCGAACCTGCAGCCGTTCCTGCGCGAGAACCCCGAGATGGTGCCCGCGTTCATCGAGGAGTGTCTTCGCTATGACACCCCGGCACAGAACGCCTCTCGGCAGACGCTCGAGGACGTGGAGATCGCCGGAACCGTCATCCCGGCGAATTCCCGAGTCACGTTCCTGCAGGGGTCGGCGAACCGGGACGAGCGGGTGTACGAGAATCCCGACGTCTTCGACATCACCCGCGAGATCACGCCGGCGAACCGGATCATGTCGTTCGGCGAGGGGCCGCACGCCTGCATGGGTGCGCCGTTCCTGCGCCTCGCCTCGCGCGTGCTCGTCGAGGAACTGGTGCAGGGCCCGCAGTTCCGCATCGTCGGACTGCCCGAGCGGTTCTCGAAGCAGCTGATCCGTGGCTTCGCGAGACTTCCGGTCAGGTTCACGTCATGACCGCCGTCCACGCCGGCCGCCCCCTGGGCGACCCGATCGGGACGACCGGCGTCGAGCTCGAGTGGTCCGTCCGCGGAAGCTTTCTCGCCTACGTCGAGCGGCTACCGGACGGCACCATCGAGGCGACCGATGGCGCCCGGCATACGGGCAGGGCGTTCCTGCTCCCCGGCCGTTCGGAGCCGGGCGGCGGCTTCGCGTTCGACGGAACGCTCCGCTTCTCGGGGCATTTCGGTCTGCTCGACGTCGAACTTCGTGAGCTCCGAATCGACCGTGCGATCGACGGCGATGGTGGCGGGCTCTCCGCGACCGTGTCGGGTGGGCGATATGCGATCGCCCGGCTCGATCAGCTCGCCCGAGACGACGACGGGATGACGCGATCCGACAGCGTCACCTTCACCGACGACGGGGCGGCAATCCTCGGTGGCGTCTACTCGGCCGGCGCCGAGGCCGCTCCCGTCGTCATCAGACCAGCAATTCCAGGTACGAGAACACACTAGGAAAGGCACATCATGCACTATCGCGACTTCGGACGAACCGGCTGGAAGGTCAGCGAGATCTCCTTCGGCGCATGGCAATTGGGCGGACAGTGGGGCCACGTCGACGACGACGCGTCGGTCGGGGCCCTTCTCGAGGCCTACGAACGCGGCATCAATTTCGTCGACACCGCGGAGTTCTACGGATTCGGGCACAGCGAAGAGGTCATCGGAGAGTCTTTGCGCCGGTGGGACGGCGACAAGGTGTACGTCGCCACGAAGACCCGTCCGATCCAGTGGCCGAGCCCGGATGACGACGCTCCGCAGATGCGCGGCCGCTACCCGGCCTGGTACCTGCGCGAGAACGTGGAGGCCTCGCTGAAGCGTCTCGGCGTCGAGCGTCTCGATCTGCTGCAGCTGCACTGCTGGCTGCGTTCGGGTATCGGCGAACTCGACTGGCTCGAGACCCTCAACGAACTGCGCGTGGAAGGCAAGATCGACAAGATCGGTGTCTCGATTCGCGACTACCGCCCGGACGAAGGCGTGCAGCTCGCCGAACTCGGCCTGGTCGACTCGATCCAGGTCATCTTCAACATGTTCGAGCAGCGACCGGCCACGGAACTGTTCCCCGCCGCGGCGTCGACCGACACGGCGATCATCGATCGGGTCGCCTTCGACTCGGGGTCGTTGTCGGGCCTGTGGACGCCGGAGACCTACGATTCCTGGGAGGACGGCTCGCAGCAGAAGGAGATGTTCCGCGGGGAACGCTTCACCGAGACGCTCCAGCGCGTCGAAGCCCTGAAGGAGCTGGTGGCGCCGTACTACTCGTCGCTCGCCGAGGCAGCGATCAAGTACGTGCTCTCCTCGCCCGAGGTGTCGACGGTCATCGCGGGCATGAGCAGCTCGCGCAACATCGCCCGCAACGTCGGATATTCGGACGGCGAGCCGTTCCCCGAGGAACTGCGCCAGCAGCTGGCCGAGCACGAGTGGATCAGGAACTACTACAAGTGAACGCACCCGACGAAGTCCGGGCCGAGCTGCTGAGCCCGGCCGAGCTCGATGCCCGGATCGAGGCCTCTCCTATCGTCTACCTGCCGCTCGGCACCCTCGAGTTCCACGGCCCGCATCTGCCGATCGGGCTCGACGCGTTCACCGGGCACGGGGTGTGCGTCGAGGCCGCCCGTCGCAGCGGCGGGATCGTCCTCCCGCCGGTGTATCAGGGCTTCGGCGGCGGTCATGGCAGCTACCCGTGGACCATCATGATGGCGGACGGCGACGGCATCGCGACCCACCTGCGGGCGACCCTCGCCAGACTCGAGGAGTTCGGCGTCGAGCGCGCCTTGATCTTCAGCGGACACTTCGCCCCGGAGCAGCTCGACATGATCGACGCGGTGGCGACCGGGTGGAACGAGGGCGGGACTCGACGGCTCGAGGTCACCGCGACGGCCATCAACCGCTGCCCCACGTCACCGTTGCCACCCGATCACGCCGGACGCTTCGAGGCCACGATGCTCGCCGGCATCCGTCCCGAGCTCGTGCATCTCGACCGTCTGCCGTCGCTCGAATCCGCGCCGGCGGCGGATGTCGACGGAGATCCCTACGGAGTGCACCGCCACGAGCGCAACCAGCCGTTGTGGGGTGTGTTCGGCCCCGATCCGCGCGAGGCCGACCCCGCACAGGGACCGGAGCTGCTCACTCACTTCGCCGAATGGCTGGCGGCCCTCGTCTCGAAGGAACGGTCCTCGCCGGAGAGGTAGGGGCGCAGGCAGGCCAGTCCGGTGCCGTACTCGCTGAGCTGGGTGGGACGGAAGCCTCGCCCCCACAGGGCGCGGTCGAGTGGGCTCGGGGTGGAGACCGACATGGTCGCCACGATGGCGAACTCCGGCCAGCGCACCGCGGCATTGTCTTGGAGCAGGTCGTGCCAGCACATGCCGAGATCGATGGTGGCCCGGGACGACGGGCGGCCCGCCCGGCCCGTCAGCCACAGGGTGCGGCGCCGGTAGCCGACCTCGAGGGTCGGGATCAGCTGTCGCAGGTCCACGTGGTCGATACCGCTGCAGGCCAGGGCTTCCTGGGCGAGTTCCAGGCCGCGGTCGCTGAGCCGGGACAGGCCGGCGTCCGGGTGTGGAGCGCGCGCCTTGACCGTGGTGCCGCACGGGCCGACGCTCTCGACTTCCAGGTAGCAGTCGCCGGACTCCAGATGGCGGCGGGTGCGGACCGTGAACCGCCGCGGGCGACCCTGGCCGGCCGCCCGGAAGCAGCGCAGGTCGGCGGTGTCGAGGTACACCGAGCGGTAGCCGGCGTCCCGTCGCCCGTCGATCTCCAGCACCCGCGTCCGGCCGGCGATCTCGGCGATCAGGGCGGTCAGCTGGCCGATCGGGACGACGTACTTCCGATCCACCCTGGTGAGAGGTTCGACGTCGTCGACGAGTGTCCGGAGATCGACCGGAGCGAGTCGCGCCACGACGTCGTCGATCTGTGCCTCGATCGTGTCCGCGGCGCGGGTCACGGTCATCGCGCCGCCCGCCCGGTCCGGGTCGGCCGAGCCGAGTGCATCGGCCGGCCCGACGGTCGGGAGCGCAGCGGTAACGCTCGCGAGGACGCCGAGGGTGGCGACGCGGGCTGGTCGACGACGATCGACGCACGAGATGACGACGCACGAGTCGAATAGGCCATGGGACGGAAACCTCCGGGGTCGGATGGCGCGGTCGGCCACCCGTCACGAGTAGACCGGGGCTCCTTGCCGGAACCCTGTGGCTTGTCTTGGTACTGGCTGTGAAGCGGGCGCCGCTCAGTAGGCGGTGGTGATGTCGGTGCTGCCGTCGCCGCGGGCATGCCGCTGCCTGACCCGTTCCCGCTGCGGGATGACCGTGTACTTGGGGTCCTTGGCCGAGTGGAGGCCGGCCTCGAACACGCCGAACCGGGTGCAGACCGAGCCGGCCAGGAGCGCCAGCCCCGAGGCGATCGCGCCGATCCGGTTGCGGCCGAACAGCACCGCGCCGACGGCGCCGCCGATGGTGAGGATCTCGCTGGCCCGCACCAGCTTTCCCGCCTCCCCATGGTGCAGTGGCTCAGACAGCAACGGCCCCAGCGACTTCTGCATCCGCTGGAACGCCACCGTCTCGATCGCGGCCGCACCCAGGGCGAGGCGACGGACCGCGGTGGTCTGCGCGGTCGGGGAGGTCACCATCGCCAGCCCGCAGGCCGCCGCGGTACCGGAGAACGTGAACACCCACGGCAGCTCCCGGTACGCCTCGTGCCAGGTCGGGGTCGCGGTGTTGGCCAGCAGCACGCCGGTGCAGGTGACCAGCGGCGCCGCGAACAGCGCACTGCCGACACTCCCGGTCCATCCGACCAGAACGACCAGGGGCGCCAGCCGGCCGCGCTTCCAGCCCAGCATCTCGGCGAGCTCCGCGGCGGTCGACAGGGCGGCGAAGCCACCGAACCCGGAGAGGATCCAGGAGCCGACCGACATCGGCGAGGTGAGCTTCATCGTCCGCATCATGTTGAGGAAGCGCTCGGGATGCCCGAGGTCGACGACGAGCAACGCCCCCGAGATGCCGACGCCGACCATCGCCGCCAGGCGGCTGTTGCGGCGCAACGCCTCGAGCCCCAAGGTATGCGCCCAGCAGCCGATCAGTCCGGAGCCGCCGGTCACTCCCCCGACGAACAGGTAGGCCGGGATCTCGTGCTTCCACGGAATCGCCTTGATCACCGGGTGCCCGTAATAGGACTCGAAAGTCACCTCGGGCACCATCGACGTCGGATCGGGCCGGTTGCGCCGCCGCCGGTCCCCGCCCTTCCCGCCGGGACGACGACGCCGTCGAGGGACCTCCGGGGGCCGATCGGCGTCGAACTCGCTGGTGGTCATCGGCGACGCCCCAGGAAGGCCAGCGCCGCGCCGGCCAGCATCGCCGCCGCCGCCATGCCGGCCGAACGGAACATCTTCGGCAGGTCGGTGGTGGTGGCGATCGGATCCGGGGGCAGGCCGTAGACCTCCGGGTCGTCCAGCAGCAGGAAGATGGCACCGGTGCCGCCGACGCCGTCGTTCTCGTTCGCCCCGTAGAGACGGGCCTCGGTGAACCCGTTCTCGTGCAACGTGTGAACCCGTTCCCGGGCCTGTTCCCGCAGGTCGTCGAGATCGCCGAACTTGATCGAGGTCGTCGGGCAGGCCTTCGCGCAGGCGGGCGTCTCGTCGACCTGCAGGCGGTCGTAGCACAGCGTGCACTTCTGGGCGTTGTTGTAGTTCTTCACGGTCTTGTCACCGTCGCGACGCTCGATCACGCCGAACGGGCAGGCACCGACGCAGTAGCCGCAGCCGTTGCAGACGTCGGCCTGCACGACGACGGTCCCGAACTCGGTGCGGAACAGGGCTCCCGTCGGGCAGACGTCCAGACAGGCGGCGTGCGTGCAGTGCTTGCAGACGTCCGAGGCCATCAGCCAGCGGAAGTCGGGTACCGACCCCATCTCCTGGGCGGCCTGGGCGGCCGCCTCGGCCTCGTCGAGCGCCTGACCGCTCAGCGGTTCGCGCGACGTGCCGGTCGGAGTCCGGGTGGGCGCACCGGTTCGATCGGGGCCGCCACGCGGCGGGCCCACCGTGGGCATCCCGAGGTCGATCAGCCGGCGCCCGTCCTCGCGCGCCTGCGCGATCGCCTCGGCGGTCTGCTCGATGAACGCCACGTGCCGCCAGGTGCTGGCCCCCAGCGCCATCGTGTTGTCGTAGGAGTTGCCGGTCAGTGCCAGACCGTCCTCGGGGACGGCGTTCCACTCCTTGCAGGCGACCTCGCAGGCCTTACACCCGATGCAGATCGTCGTGTCGGTGAAGAATCCCTTGCGGGCCGGGGCGTCCGCCCAGCCCGCGTCTGCCGCCGGGTCGGTGGGTCCGCTCAGCTGATGGTGCCAGTCCACGTCAGGCCTCCCCGTGCTCGGGCGAGGCCGGACCCTCGGTCTGCGGGGCCTCGGTCATCCGCAGGTCAGCCTCCGCGTGAGGCACCTCCCGTTCGGCCAGAGCCTCGACCGAACGTTCGTGCAGCTGCGGGTCGGTGCCCTCGTACATGAGGTTCCCGGTCTCCACGGTGCTGCCGGCCCGGGACTGGTACTCCGCGACCAGGCGCAGCAGTTCCGGGCCGCGCGGCCGCCGCCCGGGCCGGATGTCGCACGAGGCCACCTTCGACTCCTGAATCTCGACGTTCGGATCGAGCGCGAC
>JBDIAG010000158.1:0-8321 GCA_039812305.1 Actinomycetales bacterium
CTGGTCGACACCCTTCGTCACGCAGTACGAATCCCAGTACGGCCCACCGGAATTGGAGCAGGCGCCGAATGAGATGACGTACTTCGGCTCCGGCATCTGGTCATAGAGACGACGAATGGCGGGAGCCATCTTGTCGGTCACCGTGCCCGAGACCACCATGAGATCCGCCTGCCGTGGCCCCGGCGCGAACGGGATCACCCCGAACCGGATGAAGTCGTGCTTGGACATCGACGTCGCGATGAACTCGATCGCACAGCAGGCCAGCCCGAAGTTGAACACCCAGAGGCTGTACCGGCGGCCCCAGTTGAGCACGAATCGGATCGGCGTGATCGCGGACGCCGTCGACTGCAGCGGGCCGACCCGCGACTCCACCACCGGTTCGACCTGGGCGTCGGCCGGTCGGAGCACCGGCGTCGGCAACGGAATCGAGGCGCGGGTCGGGGCGGCCCCGTGATCCTGCGGTCTCAGCGCCATCTGAGCACCCCCGCCCGCCACGCGTAGACGAGCCCGACGACGAGCACCCCGAGGAAGACGGCCATCGTCACCAGGGTCGGCACCCCGAGCGCCGCGACGACCGTCGCCCACGGGAACAGGTAGACCGCGTCGACGGCGAAGACCACGTAGAGATACGCGTACAGGTAGTACCGGATGTTGACCTGCTGCCAGCCGGACCCGACCGGGTCGACGCCGGACTCGTAGGTGATGGCCTTGGCGGTCGTCGCATGCGTCGGACGCAGGAGACGGTTCGCGGTCATGCCGGCGAGCACCAGGATCACCCCCACCGCCGCCACGGTGGCGACGACGAGATAGCCGGCCGGCTCGCTGGACTGCCAGGTCACCCGTCGAGCCTAATGCAGCGGCGGCCCTTCCCGGGCCTTCGCCTCGAGACCCGCTACCGCTGCAGCGGCGCGATCTCGATCAGAGAGCCGAAGCGGTCGAAGTGACGAGGGTTGTCCGTGACGATCGCGCGGGCGCCGGATGCCAGCGCGACTGCCACGATGTCGGCGTCGTGCACCCGCTTCCCCGCGGTCGACGAGTCACGAATCAGCCCCATCAGCCGATCAGTGGCCCGTGAGCAGTCCGGTGATGTATTCGGCGCTGCTGCGGACGTCGGCCACCGGGCCCTCGCCGGCCGGCGGCTCGGTGAGGATGGTGTCCTGCTCGAGGGTGTACCAGCCGGTGTAGCCGTGCTTCTCGAGGTGTCCGACGATCGCGGCGATGTCGACGTCACCCCGTCCGAGAGGCCGGTACATCCCCTCCCGCACCGCCTCGGTGTAGGTGAGCCGCTGATCCTGCACCTTGCGGGCGAAGGCGGCGTCGACGTCCTTGAGGTGGGTGTGTGCGATCCGCTCCGGAACCTGCCGGGTCAGCTCGGCCGGGTCGGTGCCGCCGATCAGCAGGTGACCCGTGTCGAGGCAGAGCGAGATCGAGGATCCGTCGAGAACGCGCCGGACGTCGTCGGTGTTCTCCACCATCGTCCCGACGTGCGGGTGCAGGACGGTGCGGATGCCGTGCTCGGCTGCGGCGGCCGAGATCCGGTCCAGGTTGCGCAGCAGCAGTCCCCAGTCGTCCTCGTCCAGGACGGGTCGGGAGTCGTAGCCGCCCAGCCCGGTGTCGGCCGAGAGCACCATGACGCCGGCGCCGGCGGCCACGAAGCCGGGCAGCAGCCGGCGCAGCTCGACCAGCGGGTCCACGTCCCGCCGGTGCAGGATGAATGGGGTGAACCCGCCCACCGCCTCCAGCCCGTGGTCGGCCAGCACCGTGGCCAGCTCGGCCGGATCGGCGGGCAGGAAGCCGTCGGGGCCGAGCTCGGTGGCGGCCAGGCCGACGTCACGCATCTCGGCCAGGACTCGTTCGGGGCTGAGCTGGTAGCCCCAGCCCGGCACCTCGCAGACGCCCCAGCTGATCGGGGCACCGGCGACCCGGTTGTCTGTCATCGGAGAGTTCCTCTCGTGGTCACGAATTCGGATGTGGCGACTCGGCGCCGGGTTGCGATCTTCGGTCGCTCGTGGGTTCGCCGGACGTTGTTTCTGGGTGTGTGGCCGTACGGCGGTGGCGTTCAGGGTGTGTGGCCGTACGCGGTGGCGTTATGGGCGATTCCTCCGATGCTTCGGGGGCGTGGTGTCGTCGTGGTGACGAGGTGTCGGCGCCTGGTCGAGTTCGGGGCAGCGCTGGCGGCTGCTCGATCGACCAGTTGTTCGCGCGGTGACCGGTTGTCGGCCGAGCAGCCAGCGATCGCCGGCTGCTCGACACATACCTGGTCAACGCGCACACAAGCGGCTGACTGACACGCGGCCCGGACACCACCCGGACGAGTCGGTCACCCGTGGCGAGCCCGGGCGACCGAGGTCGCGCCGTACCCGCCGACCGATCAGAACGGAACGTCAGGACGTGCCCACTAGCGCACCACCGTCTCGGGATTGGCCACGGCGGCCGGCGCCCGTCCAGTGAGCACCGCGGCGACGCCCCGAGCGGCGTCGGCGAACGTCGCCGCCGTGGCCTGCCGCGTCAGTCCCATCAGGTGCGGCGACAGGACGACGTCGGGGTGGTCGAAGATCGGGTGATGCTCCGGCGGCTCCGGGTCGTAGACGTCGAGTCCGACCCCCGATAGTCGTCCCGACGACAAGGCCGCGTGCACGGCGTCCAGATCGACCAGTCCCCCTCGGCCACAGTTGATCAGGACGGCGCCCGGCTTCACCTGCTGCAGAAAGGTCTCGTCGACAAGATGCCGGGTGTCCGACGTCAGCGGCAGATGCAGGCTGATCACGTCGCTGGCCCGGGCCAGCTCGGTCAGCGCCGCGGGGGCGGCCGGAGCGTCCACCTCGGCCAGCGGGTCGTAGGCGAGCACCCGCATGCCGAACGCCTCGGCCAGCCAGCCGGTGGCCCGGCCGATGCGGCCGAACCCGACGATGCCCATCGTCGCGCCGGCGAGGTCGCCCAACGTCAGCGAGCCCCGCTCGGCCCAGCGCCCGTCCCGCACCAGCTCGGTCGTCGCCCGCAGCCGCTTGACCAGGCAGAGCGCCATCGAGATGGCCCCCTCCGCGACAGCGTGCGTCCCGCTGCCGGGGGTGATCACGACCGGAATGCCCCGGGCGGTCGCCGCGACCAGGTCGACCCGTTCGACGCCGACTCCGGTACGGGCGAGCACCCGCAGGCCGGGCATCCGGGCCAGCAGATCGGCGTCGACGACCGCGTCTGCCCGGACGATGGCCCCGTGGGCCACGGCCAGGTCGTCGGCCGAGGGCCGGGCCACGAAGCGGGTGCCTTCGGGCAGATGCGGGATGACCAGCGACGGGTCGACCTCGCCGAGACCGACGACCACCGGACCGGCGACGACCCCGTCGGCCGCGCCCCCGGCGAGCCCGTTCACCGGGCACCTCCCGCCACCGTCAGCTGCTGGCGCAGGGCCGCGGCGAGGATCGTCGTGTCGGAGCCGATCGCGATGAAGCGCCAGCCCCGCTCGGCGTATCGGTGAGCGGCCGCACCGTCCTGGACGAGCAGACCGGCCGCCTTGCCGTGCCGAGTCGCCGCCGCCAGGACGGTGCTCAGCGCATCGACGTAGACCGGTGCCCCGGTGTCGCCCGGAACCCCCAGGGCATGGCTGAGGTCGCGGGGGCCGACGAACAGCACGTCGACCCCGTCGATCGCCGCGATCTCGTCGACCGAGGCCAGCCCGCCGAGGGTCTCCACCTGGACGACGCCGATCGTCTCGGCATCCGAGGTGTCCAGCGCGGCCGGGTCCAGCCCGAACCGGCAGGCCCGGTTGTAGGTCGCCACCCCACGCTCCCCGGCCGGCGGGTAGCGCAGAGCCCGGACGGCCCGCCCGGCCTCCTCCGCGGACGAGACTCGCGGGAACATCACCCCGGCGGCGCCCTGGTCGAGGATCCGCCCGGCCCTGATCCGCTCCAGCGATTCGGCACGGACGATCGTCGGCACGCCGTAGCTCCCGGCGGCCGGGATCGTGGAGCGCAGTTGCTCCTCGCCCCCGGCCCCGTGCTCCAGGTCCAGGAGCAGCCAGTCGACACCGGTCGCCGCGCAGGCCTCGGCCACGACGGACGAGGCGCCACCGACGAAGACGCCGAAGGTCGTCTCGCCGCCCGCCAGCCGGGCCTTCAGCCGCCCCTGGTCGAGAGGACTACTGGTCATCCGTACCACCGCTGCGCCTCGATGCCCTTCTCGTAGGCGACCCGCGCCTCCTGCACGCTCGGAACGGTGCTCACCTCGGCCGGCGCCACGTCCCACCAGCAGCCCGCGCCAGGCAGGTCGGCATGTGGGATGACGGGCACGACGATGACGACCGGGCCCGGATGCGAACGGGTTTCGTCCAGTGCGGCGCGAACCTCGGAGGCCGTGGTGGCTCGCTGGGCGACGGCGCCGAGACCGGCCGCGATCTGCACGAGATCGACCTCCAGGTATTCCCCGGAGAGCGTGGCCGAGGGCCGGTCACCGAGGTCGATCTCCTCGGGACGGTAGCGGAACTCGTTGCCGTACTCCCGTCCCATGGTGATCATCTGCAGGCGGTGGATCACCTGGTAGCCGTGGTTCTCCGGCACGACATAGGTCACCGCGACTCCTTCCTGCGCGGCGGTGACGATCTCCGTCGGTGCCATCAGGAAGGTGCCGTCGCCGAGGAAGGAGGTCACCCGGTGCGCCGGGTCCGGATCGGCCCAGCGGGCACCGATCGCGGCCGGGATCTCGTACCCCATGCAGGAGAAGCCGAACTCGAGGTGGGCGTTGCGCCCGTTGGTCGCGTCCCAGACCTTGAGCAGGTCTCCGGGCGGCCCGCCGGCCGCGGCGATGATGGTGTCCCCCTCCTGGGCGTGCTCCTGGAGCAGACCGATCAGCTGTCCCTGGGTCAACACCGCATCGGTGTCGGGGATGACGTCGGTGCTGGTGCGGCGCAGCTCCTCGAGGTCCGCCGGGGTGTCGGCGTCCAGGGCCGCGGCACGGGTCACCGACCAGCCGGCCTTGGCCTCCTCCACGCGCTGGCGCCACGGCGCCGGCGACCGGTGGTCGCCGAGAGCGTCGGCGAGCGCCTCGAGCGCGACCCGGGCATCGCCGAGGACGCTGACCGCGCCCATCCGGTCGCCGTCGCGGGCGTCCACGTTGATGCTGGCGAACCGCACCTGCGGGTTGGCGAACAACGAGTGGGAACCGGTGGCGAAGTCGGTGAGCCGGGAACCGACCGTGAGCACCAGATCCGCCTGCCGGGCGAGGTCGTTGGTGGCCGGGTTGCCCTCCAGGCCGATGCCGCCGAGCTGCCACCACCCGTTCGACTGGACGGCGCCCTTGCCCGCGAAGGTCTCGGCCACCGGGAGACCGGCCTGATCGGCCAGTCGCTCCAGCGCCGGGGTCGCCTGCGAGTAGAGGACACCGCCACCGGCGATGACGAGCGGACGGCTGCTGCCCTTGACCAACTCGGCGACCGCCTCGATCTCCGACCGGTCGACCAGCGGGCGGCGGATCGTCCAGTCCCGCTCGGCGAAGAACCCGACCGGGAAGTCGTGGGCGTGCGACTGGATGTCCTGCGGGAGGCTGAGGACGACGGCGCCGGTGTTCACCGGGTCGGTGAGCACGCGCATCGCCGCCGGCAAAGCGGTGAGCAGTTGCTCGGGCCGGGTGATCCGGTCGAAGAACCGGGACACCGGGCGGAACGCGTCGTTGACGCTGGCGTCGGCCTCGACCGGGTGCTGCAGCTGCTGGAGCACCGGGCCCTGGCGACGGGTGGCGTAGATGTCGCCGGGCAGCAGCAGGACCGGCAGCCGGTTGACGGTGGCCAGGCCGGCCCCGGTGATCATGTTCAGCGCGCCCGGGCCGATCGAGGCGGTCACGGCGAGGGTCGCCCGCCGCCGGGACTGCTTGGCGAAGCCGACCGCCGCATGCACCAGGGCCTGCTCGTTGCGGCCCTGGACGAAGGGCATCTCGTGGTTGAGCTGTTCCAGGGCCTGACCGAGACCGGCGACGTTGCCGTGCCCGAAGATGCCCAGGGTGGCCGGGATCAGCCGGCGACGCTCGCCGTCGGCGACGCTGTACTGACGGGCCAGGTAGGTCAGGATGGCTTGCGCGGTAGTCAGCCGCACCGTGCCGTTGTTCGACATTCGTTCTCCTCGTTGAGGTTCAGGTCGTACGTGCGATGGGGGGTGTCACCAGGGGCGGCCGTGGAGGATGACCGTCTTGACCTCGGTCATCTCCTCGACCGCGGCGCGGGCACCCTCCTTGCCGATGCCGGAGGCCTTGAGGCCGCCGTAGGGCATGAGGTCGGCCCGCCACAGCGGCGTCCAGTTGATGTGGACGACTCCGGCGTCGATCTGCCGGATCGCCCGGACGGCACCGGCGACGTCCGAGGTGAAGACGCCGGCCCCGAGGCCGTACGGGGTCGCGTTGGCCTGTGCGATGGCGCCGGCCCAGTCCTCGGCGGTGCTGACGGCGACCGCCGGACCGAACAGTTCGTCGGTGTTGAGGGCCGCCCCGGCCGGGACGCCGTCGACGACCGCCGGTGCGACGGTGGCGCCGTCCAGGCCGCCACCGGTGAGCACGCTCGCGCCCTCGGCGGCCGCCGCCTCGATCGCCGCATGCACCCGCCGCGCCTCGGTGGCGGTGATGAGCGTGCCCATCTGGCTCTGTTCGCTGGCCGGGTCGCCGAAGGCGATGTCCCGCACCTTCGGCACCAGCGCGTCGAGGAAGTCGCCGTGCACCTTCGGGTGGGCGATCACCCGCTGCACCGAGATGCACACCTGGCCCGCGTTGGCATAGCCGCCGAGGGCGACCGCCGCGGCGGCGGCCTCGACGTCGGCGTCCGGCAGCACGATGACCGGACAGGAGGCACCGAGCTCGAGCGACAGCTTCTTGACGCCGGCGATCGAGGCGATGTGCTCGCCGGTCGCGGTGGAGCCGGTGAAGGACACCTTGCGCACACGGGGGTCGGCGACGATCGCGTCGCCCAAGGTGGCTCCCGAGCCGGTCAGCACCGAGAGCACACCGGCCGGCAGGCCGGCGTCGACGAACGCCTGCGCGAGCAGCACCGCGGTCAGCGGCGTCGTGCGAGCCGGCTTGAGCACCACCGCGTTTCCGGCCGCGAGCGCCGGGGCCACCTTGTGCAGCACGAGCAGCGACGGGTAGTTGAACGGGGTGATCGCGGCGACGATGCCGCACGGCTGGCGAAGGGTGAACCCGATCTTGTCCTGCCCGGTGCCGCGGTTGGCGTCCAGCGGCAGGGAATCGCCGTAGAGCTGGGTGCCCTCGAACCCGGCCAGCCGGATCATGTCCGCGGCCCGGCCCACCTCGGCACGCGCCTCGGTGATCGTCTTGCCGTTCTCGCCGCTGAGCGCCTGAGCGATCTCTTCCTGGCGCTCGTTCACCAGGTCGGCGGCGCGCAGCAGGACGTCCATCCGCACGTGCGCCGGAGTCTCACGCCAGAGCGCGGCGCCCTTCTCGGCCACCGCGAGGGCGGCGTCCACGTCCTCGGCGCCGGCGACGGCGACCTCACCGACGACCCGGCCGTCCCACGGCGAGGTGACGGGTTCGACGGCGCCGGACCGGGCGGCGACCCAGTCGCCGATCAGCAGTCGGCCAGCGGTCAGTGTGCTCACAGGTGGACCCACCTTTCCGATTCGATGGATGTCTTGGCGGCTTCGGCGACCTCGGCGGCACGCAGGGCGTCGGCGATGGTCGCGCCGGAGGGTGTGCCGGTGCTGATGGATTCCAGCAACCGCTTGGCTTCGACGACCTTGAGGTCGTCGTAGCTCATGGCGATGCCAGCGTCGGGCTGGAACGCCGAGAACTCGGCCATGCCGGGGCTCACCAGCACCTTCGTCCAGTGGGCGGCCTGGTAGTCCTGGTCCAGACAGACCTGCAGTTCTCCCATCCGACGGAAGTCCCAGGCGAGAGCGCCGGTGCTGCCGTGGATCTCGAAGCCGTAGCTGTTCTGTTCGCCGACCGAGGCGCGGCTGGCCTCGAGCACGCCACGGGCCCCGTTCTCGAACCGCAGGAGCATCGAGACGTAGTCCTCGTTCTCGACGTCGCGCAGCGGCCCGTCGCCGCCGCGGGAGAAGTGCGAGGCCGCTCCCACCGACGACGGCCGCCGGACGATGAAGGTGGCGTCCTGGGCGAGCAGGCTCACCACCGGGCCGACGACGTACTCGGCCAGGTCGATGCCGTGTGACCCGAGGTCGCCGGTGACCCCGGTGCCGGCCAGTTCCCGGGTGAACCGCCAGGTGTGCGCGCCCTGCGGGTGGGCGGCGTAGTCGCTGAGCATCTTGAAGCGGACGTGCTTCACCTCACCGATCCGGCCGGCGGCGATGAGCGCCCGGGCGTGCTCGACA
>JBDIAG010000159.1:0-8249 GCA_039812305.1 Actinomycetales bacterium
CGGACCTCTGACCGGCTCCTGGAAGGTCACCCTGGTGTGGACCTGCACACGCGTCATTTCGCCTGTCCTGGCGGGCGGAAACGCACGCACCGGCCTACTGCCGCGGACCGGCGGATCGGACAGAATCTCTACTGACACCGGTGTTGGCAACCCGATCTGCCCGCAAGCTCTCGCGACAATCTCTCTAGCTCGCGCCTCTGCCATCTCACGCCGGGCCGGGTCATGGTGGTTTAGTCTGCCGGGGTTTCGAGGGAGTGCCACTGGCGTGACGGATGCCCATCTCCTAGCGGCGTACGCCCACCTTTCCACCTTGGAAGACGCAGTAAGGGCGTTCAGGTCGGCCGCCCGTAGAGTCACCGTTCGTCGAGCGCCGTGAAATGTCAGTCGGCCCCCACGATCGTGAAGAAATCGGCTCACAGTGTCGGTGAGCACCTTCCAATCACGTGGATTGACCACGGCGTCGGGGCTTTCCCTCGGGAGCACAACGGCGATGGCCATTACCTCGCCCGTGGCTTGGCGATAGCCAGCGAACGGGAGGCCCAGCACCATCAAATGCGGATGTGTGGAAGGTGCCGTGTGGGTCGACCCATCGGCTCCCCCTCGTGGCACGTGACCCGAGATCACCTCTGGGATCTCCGCGTCACCCTCCCCCGCTACGCTCATAAGTGCTGCGCGGAGCGTCTTCGCGATGCCTGGAATATCCACGATGGTCAGCCTGGAATCCGTGGCCGGCTCAAGCAGGATCCAATTGGTTCCAATTGCCGAGGCCTGTGGTTCGGCCGTGTCCGTTGGTCGCCTATAAGGCACCCTCCGGGCTGGCATGGTGCGAGGTTCAGTACCCTCAGCGCTCATGGCGTAGGCCAAGGCAAGGCTGTCGAGCTGCCCAACAGTCGGGACTCGAAGGTCGATCGACCGGCGAGCTGAGCCCGGTTCCAACGAGAGCCTCGTCGCCTCAGAGTCGGCGTCGGCCGTCACAGTGATTGCCACGGGACTTGAGGAATGGCCCACTCGGGGGATGCGAGCGAGGAGAGCATCCAGATTTGCCAGGTGCGCACGGACCGCTTGACTATCCTTGTCGTCCGTGACCCAGTGGTACGCAACGACCGGATCTGCGGGAATCACTGTTGGAAAGGTACGAGCCTGTTTTCCTCGCTGCCCAGGAAGAACCGCGATCCGGTCAACGGGAGCCACTCCCGCTGTGGCCTTACGTGAGTCGTCAGCCGACTTCAATCGCAATTTCTTCAACCTGGTTGCTGCTCGCTCAAGCTGTTTTTCACCGGCTGCGGTTGCCACCGCATACTCCGCTTCTATGAGTGCCTCATAAGTCCGAGCGGTGTCCTGTTTGACGACAGACACGTCGTTGATCGGGACGAAGTGGGTAACGACTGCTCGCTCGACAAGTTCGAATCTCCCAAGGCTGCATGTGATCGCTGGCGGTGCTAGCGCCTCCCACCACCGAAGGGCGGCCTCTTCACCTGCGTCCCGGTCGCCGTGGTCAGCCCACGCGGCGACCGCTGCCGAGAACAATCGAGCAGGGTGAGGCGGCCACTCAGGCCTGGATCGGTCGTTGAACTGGGTAGCCACATACCGACCGGCGAGCAGTTCCACCGTGACGGTGAACATCACGCGCTCTCGCCATCATTCTTCTCTACAATGGCCTGGCTACGTCGGATAAGCTCCACCAGGCGCTCAGCGGGTGAGAGCAGCAGTTCCTCGGCTGCCCACGAAAGTCCATACTCCGCAGCGCAGGTCGACGCCTCCTCCAGCAACGAGAGCGCCTCCCCGCGGTCGAGAGTGAACGAGGTGTTGGGAGCGGCCCCACGACGCACCAGCTCGAAGGCCTGGTCCTCCACTGCCGTGAGTACACACCGACTCCGGAGATCGAAGCCAGCCTCGTAGGCAAGGACCGCTGCAGCCAAGCCAAGTGCCGCGAGAGTTGTACGTGCCGCCGTCTCTGCGTCCCGGCGGACCGCCGGATCGAGCGACGTGCCGTTGTGGTCGACCGGGAAACGCAGTCGTCGCAACTGAATGAAGCTCAGCACCATGGACAACTCAATGTGGGCAGCGGTGACCCCTCCGGCGCGTGCGTCGATGGATGGGGTGATGTTGCCATGATTCACCTGTGATGGGCGGCCCGCGCCCCCCTCACCGCCCCCCTTGACCGGAGACGGCTTTTTCGCACCACCCTCAGCCTCAGCAGGGTCGAGAGTCCATTCGAGCTCCCTCGTTCTATCGTTCACCTTGGCTTGATACAGCGTGCCGGCCTTCATCTCGATACCCGCAGGATCGATCCGCGAACTCGTCTTCACTCCTCGAGAAATGTCCACTGCGACGATCTCGGAGGTGATGGCCCGTTCGTACTTGGAGCCTCGGCCCCCCTTCGGACCAGTGGAATCCCAACCGCCGAAGAGCAACGTGGTCGGCGACCAGTGGTAGAGAGCGGCCGCGTTCGAGATGGTCGCCTCCGTTATGGCCTTGCCAGGGTCACTCATCCGAAACAGGAGGCCGTCCAGCAGAGAGTCCCGCAGCAGCGAGTCGAACACACGGTGCGGTGCCTCGAGGGAGCTGATTTTATCGAGCCCTTCGATGCCCTCAGAACCTGAGAAATCAGTTGAGACGACCGGAATCTGTAGTTCACCGGACCGGTACGCGTCGAGCAAGGCGAGTTCCTGACGGTTGGCGAGATCGGCCACCGAGGCAAGCACCACCGACTCGACCGTCTGCACCAACCCGCCCTGCCCCTGTACCTTGCGTTGCTCTACCGCGTACTTCGTATCAGCGCGATCGTCCACGCCATAACTGGCTGGAAAGATCTTGTCGCCGGGACCGCCGAGCGGTTCGAGCGCGAACCGAGCTCGCACGCCGACACCATCCCCGGCCACGGCAGCCGACAGATCGCCATAGGTCAATGCCATGTCTAGGCACCTCCAATCACGGGCTGGATCCCGATGACCTCAGCCTCCTCGTAGGTATATCTGCGAGCACTGACAATGCCCGCAGGCTTCTGATCTGATCCGGAGAATCCCCGGACACATACGAGCCTGGACCTGCGCAAATAGTTCAAGTCTCGCGTGTCGCCACAATAGACTATTTATCTCGGCCAGGCTTGAACCGCCCACACAGAAAACGAGCATGTGAACCAACCGTCCGGACACGACGAACCGACAACAGACAGCATCGCCGCAGCGCAAGAGCCGCCATGGCGGCACCTCCTGCGCCGGAGTATGATGGAAATATACGACCCATCGTTATCCTTGGCAAGTACTCGAAGCCGACGAATCTCGTTGGACGCCCTTCGGTCAACGCGCCTAGTGTGTGCCTCTGCCGCCGGGCCGCATTTCAGCGAGTATTTGCCCAGGATCCAGCAATATGGTCGTTCACTCCTCCCGGCGGCACCTAGGCAGGGCCCGTCCACGCTGCCGCTCGATGAGCGTGCCATGCATCAATCTACTTGACTGATGTAGACCGGGCTTGGCGATGAGGACGCTTCACGCAAGTCTTGTGGAGAGTCCAGAGTCCCCCGACCAGGCGCGGGTCGTGGCCTGGGAGTAGCCCTGCGCTGAGATGCGCAAGCCTTAGAACGTTGAAGCCGTGGCCTCCCGCACAAGCCGCGCGAATTCGTCGACATCGTCTTCCCGCGTATCGAACGAGCACATCCACCGGACTTCGCCCGAGGCACCGTTCCAGTCGTAGAACGCATACCGTGCGCGTACCTGGTCGGCGACTCCGGCCGGTAGCCGGGCGAAGACACCGTTGACCTCGGTCGGTTGCACGAACGAGACGCCGTCGGTGCCCTCCAGTGCGGCGCGCAGCCTCGCGGCCATCGCGTTCGCGTGGGAGGCGTTCCGCAGCCATAGATCCCCCTCGTACAAGGCGATCAGCTGCGCCGAGAGGAAGCGCATCTTCGACGCCAGTTGCATCGTCGACTTGCGGAGGTACACCAGGCCCTCCCCCGCGGCCTCCGACAGCACCACGACCGCCTCAGCGCCGAGAGCCCCATTCTTGGTCGCGCCGAGGCTCAGGATGTCCACCCCTGCGGCTGTCGTCGTCGTGGCCAGCGAGACGCCCAGTGCGGCCGCGGCATTGGCCAGGCGGGACCCGTCGACGTGCAGCAGCATGCCCAGGGAGTGCGCGTGGTCGGCGATCGCCCGGATCTCCTCCGGCGGGTAGAGCGTCCCGAGTTCGGTCGACTGCGTGATCGACACGGCGAGCGGTTGCGCCCGATGCTCGTCGCCGAAACCCCAGGCCTCCCGGTCGATCAGCTCGGGCGTGAGCTTGCCGTCCGGCGTGGGAACGGGAAGCAGCTTGAGGCCACCCACCCGCTCCGGGGCACCTCCCTCGTCGGTGTGGATGTGCGCCGTCGTCGCGCAGACGACCGCGCCCCACCGCGGCAGGCACGACTGGAGCGCCAGCACGTTCGCTCCGGTGCCGTTGAACACCGGAAACGCCTGAGCCCGCTCGCCGAACTGCGCCCGAACGACCGCGTGCAGCCGCTCGGTATAGACGTCGGCACCATATGCGGGCTGGTGGCCTGAGTTCGCCTGGGCGATCGCCTCCAGCACCTCCGGATGCACGCCCGCGTAGTTGTCACTCGCGAAACCTCGGACCTGGGAGTCATGAAGACGCTGCACGTTCGTCATCCTGCCAGCACGCCGATCGCCGACTGACCAGGTATTCCCGCGCTGATCAGTTGTCGGCCGAGTGGCCGGCGATCACCGGTCACTCGGCACAGAGGTGGTCAGTGGGGCACCGGCGGTCACCCGAGCAGTCGCAGGGCTCCCGGAACCACGCCCACGGTCACCGGTGCCGGCCCGAGGCGCTCGCCGTCCGCATAGGCGTTGATCGAGCGGTCCACTTCGACCCGTACGGACTTCGCCGTGCGGATCGAGAATCGCGGATACGTCACGTGCGATCCCTTGAAGACCCGCGGGAAGACCTGTATGAATTCCGGCAACGGCGCCGGGCGCAGGATCACCACGTCCAACAGCCCGTCGTCGGTACGCGCGTCCGGGGCGATCAGCATGCCGCCGCCGTACTGCCGTCCGTTGGCCACCGAGACCAGCATCGCTCGCAGGTCCAGCTGCTCGTCGTCGATCCACACCTTGTACAGGGGCGGCTTGAACACCGGCAGTTCCCGCGCCACGGCCAGGTTGTAGCGGGCGCGCCCCTTCGGCCAGCGCAGCCGGTTGGCCCGTTCATTCACCACCGCGTCGAAGCCGAGCGACAGCACCGACAGATACCAGTGCTCGGAGAAGTCCGCGCAGCAGACGCGGGCGAGGTCGACCGACCGGCAGTCGCCGTGGACGAGCGCCCGCCCGGCGGCCCGGGCGGCGGTCACCGGGTGATGCGGCAGCCCGTGCGCCGAGGCGTTGTCGTTGCCGGTGCCGGTGGGGATGATCGCCAGCGGCACGTCCGTCCCCCCGCAGGCGTTGACGCCGATGTGCACCATGCCGTCGCCGCCGGCGACGACGAGCGCGTCCACTCCTTCGGCGACCGCGTCGCGGGCCGCGCGCGTACTCCCTTCGGGCGTGTCGGCCGTCCGGTCCTCCACCTCCACGCCACTCTCGGCGAGAGCCGTGGTGATGGCCTCCCGCCAGCGCAACCCCGAACCTTTGCCCGCGGTCGGATTGACCAGCAGTACCGCCCTCACATCAACACCCGCCTCACGTTGGTCGCAAACGCAACTCAACACCACTGACGGGTCTGATTACAGCGGACTCGCCTCGTCATCACCCAGATCGCGGACGGAATCCAGCGCGGCCAGCTCCGGATCCTTGCGCCGGCGGCGCCGATCGTTGAGCAGAGAGACCCCGATCGCGAGGAAGAACAACCCCAGCAGAGGCAGGGCCAGCATGAACATCGACATCACGTCCGGCGTCGGGGTCGCGATCGCCGAGAACGTGAAGGCGGCCACCACCACCCACCGCCACGCTCGCAGCATCGTGCGCCCGGCGACCAGTCCCATGAAGTTCAGCCCGACCAGGAGGACGGGCACCAGGAAGCTGAGCCCGAACGCGAGGATCAGCCGCATCACGAAACCCAGGTACACCTGCGCATCGATGAAGTTCGAGAATCCCTCCGGCGAGAACGACACCAAGAATCGGACGAAGTTGGGCAGGGCCCGGTAGGCGAGGTAGCTGCCGGCCAGGAAGAGCGGTACCGACACACCGAAGAATCCAAGCGCGTACGCCCGTTCCTTGCGCTTCAACCCCGGAGTGACGAACGCCCACAGCTGATAGATCCAGATCGGCGAGGAGACGATCACCCCGATGAAGGACGAGATCCGCAGCTTGAGATCGAAAGGACTGGCGACCGCGCCGAAGTTCGGGCTGGCCGACCGGTTCGCCTGAGCCGCGACCTCCTGGATCGGCTTGGTCAGCGCTTCCAGCACGGGATCGTAGAGAAACCAGCCGATCACCGCCCCCAGGAGAAGACCCAACCCGCCCTTGACGACGCGATTGCGCAACTCCAGGAGATGCTCGCGCAGCGGCATCCGTCCCTCAGGGTTCGCGATGCGCCGCTTTCGTGGCTTACGGGCACGACGATGCGCGCGACCCTCTGACATGCCTCAGGACGACGTGACGGTGCGGGCGCTCACGCTTCCCCAGCCGAGCGGGTGTCGTGATCCCTCTTCCGGGGCTCGTTGACGATGCGGCCTTCGAGCGGAGCCTCCGGCTTCGAGGCCGGCGGGTCATCGTCCTGCATCTGCCGGACCTCGGACTTGAAGATGCGCAGCGACCTTCCGAGCGAGCGAGCCGCACCGGGCAGCTTGTTCGCGCCGAACACCACCACGATGATCAGAACGAGCACCACCAACAGGAACGGATTGTCGAAGAGGTTCCTCACCATGGTTGTGCCTCTCTCGTGGTCTGCGGACGTAACGATGATACGTCCGGACGTGGCCGGCGGCTGGCCGGGACAGGCCGGGCAGCCTCCTGCCGGGCGGCGAAATACTCCGCGTCAGCGACTTCTCGTTGGTCGAGCCATTCGTCGTGCCGTCGTTCGGCGTCGGCCCCGGCCTGCGCAGCCTCTCCGGACATCTCACCCAACGTGACCAGCAGATCCCGGACGGCTTTGAAGATCCGCCAGCACAGAGCGAGGATCACGCCGAGCGAGATCAGCAGGAGCGCCGTCCAGATCCACCACCACACGCTGGCAGCCTACCGTCCCGTAACGACAGAAACGGCAGGGTTCCCCTCCTGGGTCCCTGCCGTTCCTGTGAAGTTCTGCCGGACGTCACCTACGACGTCGTCAGACCGCCGGCCGCTCGTACTGGCTGGTCACCGCGGCGGCTGCCGCCGAGACCAGGTCCACCGAGTCGAGCCAGAGCGCGAAGTCGAGCACGTCGTCGTAGGCGATCACCGGTCCGCGGTGCTCCTCGAGCGCCTCCGCCGGGACGTTCCAGCGCTCGGCGACGACACCTCCGGTGATCAGCAGCTGGACGATCTCCGGCGCAGCCGGCTTGCGGATCTCGTCCTGGCACTGGGGGCATACGAAGAGGTAGTAGGACCACTTCTGCACCGAGCACACGACCAGCCGAACCTGCGGCGGAGTCAGGTCAACGTCACCGCAGCAAGGGCAGGACGCCTTGATCGTGGTCATCCCCGCCTCCTCCTCAAGTCACCGTGGGAGCCGTCGTGCTCCGTGATGGAAAAGGCATCGGACGGCCGACGCGGGAGCTTGAGGCGAATCAGCGGAGAATTCCGAGTGACCTTCCGTGCCGGGACGCCGATCGTGGTACCGCGCGGGCGATCAGCGTGGTATCTGCCTAATCGCGATAGGCGGCGAGCGCCGCCGTGGCCTCGTCGGCGACCTGGGCGGCCAACGAATCCGGCGCCATCACGGTGATCTCGCCACCCGAGCGGAGTACGAGCTGGCGCACCCAGCCGGGATCGGCCACGCGCAGCTCGACCAGCAGGTCGTCGCCCTCCTCGGCGACGATCTCGGCCGCGTAGTCGTCCACCACCCAGCGTTGCTGCGGGCCCAGCCGGAGCCGGACCAGCACGTCGTCCTCGGACGGGGTGAACAGGACGCCGAGGTCGCGCCCGACGGCGCTCGGCGGAGGTGTGCCGTCGACGTCGAGCACCTGCGCCTCCAGCACCCGGGAGAACCGGAAGAGTCGGACGTCCTCCGCCCGGTGGCACCATCCCTCGAGGTACCAGTGCCCGGCCATCGACACCACGCGCATCGGGTCGACGTCGCGTTCGGTGATCTCGTCGCGGGCCGGTACCAGGTAGCGAAGATGCACC
>JBDIAG010000160.1:0-8223 GCA_039812305.1 Actinomycetales bacterium
CACATGTGCAACGTCGTCTGGGACGTCGACAGCCGGGACTGGGCCACGAAGAACGCCGACGCCACAGTGGCCAAGGTAGACGCACTGGTGCAGCCGGGCTCGATCGTCCTGATGCACGACCTGCACCCGACCACGGTGGACGCCGCCGCGCGGGTGATCGACGCCCTCGCCGCCCGCGGCTACAAGTTCGTCACCGTGTCGCAGCTGCTGGACGGGACGAACCCGCAGGAGGGTCAGGTCATCTCCTACCGGCCGGGCTCCCCGGTCGGTGAGGAGCGCAGCGCCGGCTGAGCCTGCTTCGGCCTGCTCGATACGGCACGGAGGGCCTGCGCGACGCGGTCTGCGGGGCTTGCGCGACGTGTCGCGCGGGCCTGCGCGCCGTGGCGCGGATGGCCGGGACTGGCGGGCTCGCCCCGGAACCTGCTGACTCCCCTCATCCAGCCGGCTCTGCGCACGTTGACCGGTTATGTGCCGAGTAGCCGGCGATCGCCGGCTACTCGGCCGACAGCCGGTTGCTCGGCCAATACGTGGCGGGATCAGCCCCTCAGGAGGCATGGTCCTGGGAGCCCTGGGCCGCTGGCTCCCGGATTGCGGGCCCCCCGGTCGCCAGTTCCCGGAGTGCCAGTTCTCGTGCCGCGGCCCGATCCGGTTTGCCGATTCCACGCAGGGGCAGTTCGGGCACCACGACGACCTGCCGGGGAGCCGCGTAGCCGGCCATCCGTTCGCGGACATGGGCTCTCCAGCGGGTCAGGTCCGGACGGGGCGCGGTGGTCACCGCGACGACTCGCTCGCCCCACTCCGGGTCCGGGACTCCGACGACGACGACCTGGCCGGCAGCAATCTCGGCGAGGGTGCGCTCCACCGCGGCGGGGTTGACCTTCTCGCCGCCGGTGATGATGACGTCGTCGGCCCGGCCGAGGATGTCCACCGTCCCGTCAGGGTGGATCCGCGCCAGATCACTGGTGGTGAACCAGCGCGTGCCCGGATCGGATCCGCTGGGACTGTGGGGGGCGGGTTCGGTCGAGAACTCTCCCGAGTCCTCGCCGAAGTAGCCGGCCGCGATCACCGCGCCGCCGAGTTCGAGCCGTCCGTCCGGTCGCAGCCGCGTTCTGACACCCGTCAGCGGACGGCCGTCGTAGACGCAGCCGCCGCAGGTCTCCGTCGATCCGTAGCTGGTGACCACCGTGATTCCCTGTTCGGCGGCGCGGACGAGAAGGTCGGGAGGGGCCGCGGCGCCCCCGAGCAGCACGGTCATGCCGTCGAGCCACGATCCGACGGCGGGGTCGGCCAGCAATCGGTCCAACTGGGTCGGCACCAGTGCGACGTAGGTGGGCCTCGGCCCGGACTCGTGTCCGAGCACGTGCCGGAGGACGTCCGCGGAGAACGTGGTGCCGTGCGGATAGACCAGCGGGAGCTGGCAGCGAGCCGGCGCGAGCAGACTGCGGACGAGTACCTGCCAGCCGGCGACATGGCTGAGCGGCAGGGCCAGCAGCCAGCGTCCGGGCGGCCCGATCCGCTCATGGGTGGCCCGGGCGGAGGCCAACAGAGCCTCGGCCGGCAGCAGCACCAGCTTCGCCGAGCCCGTGCTCCCCGACGTCGGCAGCAGCAACGCGATGTCGTCATCGACGTGGGACGGCAGCTGTGCGCGCGGACGAGCACCCGCCGGCACGAGCGCGGGCCCGGAGCCCGCCAACGCCCGCTCCAGGGCCTCGACGATCTCGGTCAACGGCGCGACCGGATCCAGCACGGCCACCGGACGACTCACCATCGCAGCCTAGGTCACCTGGACGCGGGATGCGCCAGGCGAGTCCGTCCCTTCTTCGGGGCCCGGGACGAAACACGGCCGGCATCCGTGCCACAGGTCGAGCATCCAATTGCGGGCCGGGCATCCAGCGATACGTGGCTGTTGAGCCGCCAACTGGATGCCGGAGCCCCAGAGCGGGCGCGGAGCGGGTCAGTCAGGGCCTGGTGGCCTCAGCGAAGTCTGGCTCGGTTGTCCTTGACCTCGATGTGCCCCCCGAAGCGTCCCAGCAACTTGCCGAAGCTTGATGCGTCGTAGTCAGACTCCTTGAACGCCGGGTAGATCCTCAGTACTTGGTTCTTCAGCGCGCTCAGGGCGTACCACTCCGCTTGGGGGTCCTGAGCAGCAAGGCCGCGCATAGCCTCCACCAACAGCGGATAGGCCCGGCGCGGTGAGGGAGGCGGTGCCTTCTTGGTGACGGCTGCCTTCTTGGCCGGAGCGGCCTTCTTGGCGGGAGCCGGCGTTCCCACAGTGACGCTCTCCTGCGGTGCTCCCACAGTGGCGCTCTCCTGCGGCGCTCCCACGGTGGCGCTCTCCTGCGGCGCTCCCACAGTCGCGCTCTCCTGCGTCGAGACCAACTCCAGGGCGTGCCGGTCGTCGAGCAACTCGTCGTAGTCGATGTACACGTCACAGGCGCTCGCCAGCGTCTTGCTGATACTGCCCGCCACACCCACGCCCAGCACAACCCGGCCAAGGCGACGGGCACGCTGCGCGAGTGGCACGAAGTCTGAGTCACCCGCGGCAATCACGACATGGGTCAGGTCGGGGTGGAGATAGAGATCCTCGATCGCGTCGACAGCCAGCCGGATGTCAGCACCGTTCTTGGTCTTCGACGCCGGGAAGAGTTGCACCAACTCCACCGCACGCGCGACCAACTGTTCCTTGTAGTCCGCGTTCTTCTTCACCGACCAGTCGGCGTACGCCCGCGAGATGGTGAGGCGGCCGTAGCGGGTGGCGAAGTCGAGCAGCACGTCGATCGCGACGGTCGCCGAGGCTCCGGTCTCCTTCACCTGGCTGGCGCGGGAGATGACCACATTGTCGAAGTCGATGTAGATCGCCACACGCGACTCAGAACTGGGCATGTCGAAAACCCTAGTCGAGCATCCAGTTAAAGGCCGGGCATCCGGCGATACGTGGCTGTTGAGCCGCCACCTGGATGCCGGAGCGACTGGCGGGCGCGGCGGCGGCGTCAGGGGCGGGTGGCCGCGCGGGAGTGTCCTGCCAACCGTGTTGTGTCCTGCCAGGTGCGTGAAATCGAGCCTGTTGCAAAAAGCGCAGGCAACGCGCGACACGCCACGGCTTCGACGCGAATCCGTGGCGTGTCGCGGCGCGCCGCCCCATTTTGCAACAGGCTCAATCCGCCCCGTTTGGCAGGACACCATGCGCGTGGCAGGACAGTTTCCGCGGTCGCGCGGTCGATGGTGGGTCTGACAGGACATCGATCGACCGGGCGACCCGCTCCGGCAATCAGGGTCGACCGCGCGACCCGGAAACGGCCGTGGCGCGGAGCGGGCAAGCATCCGGTCGGCGGGTGGCCCCGACGCCCGATTCGGGTAAGTGACTCGACCGAACTGTCACCTGCCATAACCAGTCAAACAAGCCTTACCGGAAACGCAACACCTCAGTAGTACCAGGGAAAACCGGCCCAATCCGGAGAGCGCTTTTCCAGGAACGAGTCCCGTCCCTCGACGGCCTCGTCGGTCATGTAGGCCAGCCGGGTGGCCTCGCCGGCGAAGACTTGCTGGCCGGTCAGGCCGTCGTCGAGCAGGTTGAAAGCGAATTTCAGCATCCGTTGGGCGGTCGGGGACTTGCCGAGGATCTCGGCCGCCTCGGCCAGCGCCTCCTCCTCGAGGCGCTCGTGGTCGGCGACGATGTTGACCGCGCCCATCCGGTGCATCTCCTCGGCGTCGTAGCTGCGACCGAGGAAGAAGATCTCCCGGGCGAACTTCTGCCCGACCATGCGGGCGAGGTAGGCCGAGCCGTAGCCGGCGTCGAACGATCCCACGTCCGCATCGGTCTGCTTGAACCGGGCGTGCTGGCGGCTGGCCAGAGTCAGGTCGCAGACGACATGGAGGCTGTGTCCGCCCCCGGCGGCCCAGCCGTTGACGAGGGCGATCACCACCTTGGGCATCGTGCGGATCAGTCGCTGCACCTCCAGGATGTGCAGGCGCCCACCCTCCGCCTTCGTCCGCACGCTGTCGACCGTGTCGGCGGTCTCCCCGGCGGCGTACTGGTAGCCGGAGCGGCCGCGGATCCGCTGGTCCCCGCCGGAGCAGAAGGCCCAGCCGCCGTCCTTGGCCGACGGTCCGTTGCCGGTCAGCAGCACCACGCCGACGTCCGGAGTCTGCCGGGCGTGATCGAGCGCCCGGTACAGCTCGTCGACCGTGTGCGGACGGAACGCGTTGCGTACCTCCGGCCGGTCGAAGGCGATCCGGACGGTGCCCCGCTCACGTCCCGGCCGGACGCAGCGGTGATAGGTGATGTCGGTGAAGTCGAATCCGGGCACTTGCTGCCAGGCGGTGGGGTCGAACGTCTCGGACACGGTGGAGGCAGGCACGGCTGGCAAGCATAGGACGTTCGTCACGACGCCTTTGGGGGTGACAGTCTCGGCAAACTCACTTAGGCTTGCCTAACTTAGTGTTGCCTAATTGATCCGGGTCATCATGTCGCTCACAGTCGTGTCCTCACCAGCCCCAGTACCGCTCGCGCAGCCGAGATCGGCTGCGGCGGCGAGGTCCGCCGTCTCGACCGGTCGCGCCGGCATGCTCATCTCGACCGTCACGGTGGTGGACGTCGAGGAGATCAGTCCCACCTTCCGCCGGGTCGTCTTCGGTTCGGAGATGCTCGCGGACTTCGGCGTGGAGGGCGGGCGTCTCTTCGACCAGCGGATCAAGCTGATCTTCCCCGCCGCCGGCTCCGGCCGCCTGCCCAGGCTCGACCCGGCGTTCAGCTGGGCCCACTGGCGGCAGCTGCCCGAGCATGAGCGCGGGATCATGCGCACGTACTCCGTCCGCGAGCTGCGGCGGAGCAGGTCGGGCCGGGCCTACGTCGTCGTGGACTTCGTCCTCCATGCCGATCCCTGCGGGCCGGCGGGTCTCTGGGCGGCGCAGGCGACGACCGGCGACCAGGTGGTCCTGGTCGGGCCGCGGCGCGGCTGCTTCAGCGGTGGCATCGACTTCCGTCCGCCGCCCGGGGTGCCGTTGCTGCTCGTCGGCGACGAGACGGCGGTCCCGGCCGCGGCCCGGATCCTCGCCGACCTGGACGAGGACGCCCGCGGCTGCGTCTACCTGGAGGTGCCCACCGCCCACGACGTGCTCGACCTGGCACGTCCCACCGGGGTGGAGGTGGTCTGGCTGCCCCGCGGCGAACGACCCTACGGCTGGACGTTGAGTGCGGCGGCGAGCGCTCACCTCGGGCTGTCGGCCGATTCCGTCCCGGGCCTGGCCGGCCTGCTGGAGCCTGCCGTGCCCGCCGAGGAGGTCTGGGAGACGCCGTCCTTCTCCAGCTCCGGGGAGGAGCTGCGGGAGCCGAACGAGCCGCGCCTCTACGCGTGGATCGCCGGCGAATCCGGCATGGTGACCGGGCTGCGCCGCAGGTTCGTCCGGGAGGCCGGCCTGACCCGTTCGGAAGGCTCCTACATGGGGTACTGGCGCCGCGGCGTCGCGATGCGCAGCTGACCGAATAGGCCTAGTCCTCCCACTGCCAGACCGAGCTCGGTCGTCCCGAGCCGAAGACGCGCTGCACGTCCGTGGTGCGGATCAGCCCTTGGGTCGTGCGCAGTACCCGGTTGAGATTGCCGCGGTCGGGGGCGGTGCCTTCGAGGCTGTGGGTCAATCCGACGGCGTCCGCGACCGGGAAGCTCTTGCCGGTCAGCCCCTCGCTGAACTCGCGGTTACGCCAGAGCAGCCCGGCCAGGATGGGCAGGGTGTCTTCCACGATGCGGTTGTGGTCGAACGCCAGCGAAGGGACCTCGGCGAGGTCGAACCACCGTGTGGTGTCGGTGCCCAGTTCGTCGGTCACGCCCCACATCGCCAGCGAGAGCGTCGGCCCGCGCGGATCGCGACTGGGCTTGTCGAACGTGGCGAGCTGCCCGGTGGCACTCAGCTTCACGCCCAGTTTCGTGCGGGCGGCGCGGACGGCGGCGTCGGCGAGACGCTCACCCCGGCCGAGTAGCACGCCGGCGAGAGCCAGCCGGCCCATGTACGGTTTCTGCTGCCGGGGTGCGACCGCGAGATAGGCGCGCCGGACAGTGTGGTCGAATCGAAGTACCAGTACATCCACCGACACTGCCGACTGTTCGGTTGGGGCGGCCGAGCGCGTCACCCATCCGACGATACTCTGCAATTCGGCCTTACGGCCATCGCCAGAGGCCGCGAAGATAAACTGTGACCTTCCGTGTCCGGGCTCCGGCGGCGGACCGGTCCGGTTCCCGGGGCTCGGCTGAAGCCTGCTGTGCGGCAACTGGAGTCGTTCAAGAGTCACTTTCACCATTGACGCTCACCAGTTGGCTGCACGGATGAGCGTCGCGAACCCTCCGCACAGGCCCCGCGCGGGGTCCGCGAGACAGTGATCCCGCGGACCGATCCGGTGAATTGTCAACCAGCTCCGGCGGCGCATTAGGGTGCGACGGGAAGCGACCCGCAGTGTTAATTTGCTGGCGGGCCCTTAGGTTGGACCTCCAGCAGGATGGAGAACTCGTGCGGGAGATCGCGCGACGCGAGCGTAGGGAGCCCTTGTTGGCCGCTGGATCCAGACTCGTCTCGGTCGGGCACTACCAACCCGAACGGGTGCTGGGCAACGAGGAGCTGTCGACCCGTCTCGACACCAGCGACGAATGGATCCGGCGACGAGTGGGGATTCGCGAGCGCCGGATCGCCCGTCCCGACGAGACCGTCGCGGATCTCGCCATCGCGGCGTCCCGGCAGGCGTTGGACGCTTCCGGGCTGACCCCCGCGGATGTCGATCTGGTCGTGGTGGCCACCTGCACCAATCACGAGCGGTCGCCAAACACCGCCGCGCAGGTCGCGCGTGCTCTCGGGTGTCCGGAGCCGGCCGTCCTGGACGTCAACGTCGTCTGCTCCGGCTTCTGTCACGCGCTGGCGATCGCCGATCAGGCGATCCGCGCCGGCAGCGCTGCCCACGCCATCGTGGTCGGAGCCGAGAAGTTCACCGATTTCGTCGACTGGAACGACCGCGCGACGTGCATCCTCGTCGGGGACGGCGCCGGGGCCGCGGTCGTCTCGGCGTCCGACCAGGCGGAGATCTCGCCGGTGGTCTGGGGATCGGTACCCGAGATGGGGGAGGCCGTGGTGATCCGGGAGCTGGCCCAGGGCGGCTTCACCCAGCAGGGCCAGGCGGTCTTCCGGTGGACCACCACCGCCCTGCCCCAGATCGCCCGGAAGATCTGTGCGGCCGCGGATCTGGAGCCGACCCAGCTGGGTGCCATCGTCCTGCACCAGGCCAACCTGAGGATCATCAACCCACTCGCGGACGCGCTCGGCGCCCCGCAGGCGGTGGTGGCGACCGACGTGGTGGAGTCGGGCAACACCTCCGCCGCGAGCGTCCCCCTGGCCCTGTCGAAACTGGTCGTCGCGGGCCGGGTCGCGTCCGGCGCCCCGATTCTGCTGTTCGGCTTCGGTGGGGGCCTGGCCTACGCCGGGCAGGTGGTTCGCTGCCCGTGATCGACCCGACTCCGAGCCCATCCGTGACCGGCCTCGATCGCTGGCCCGCGCTGCGGGACGTTCTCGACGGCTCCGTCGTGGTGCGGCTGCCCCTGCACCGGCGGTTCCGCGGGATCGATGCCCGGGAGGCGATGCTCATCGAGGGGCCGTCCGGGTGGGGAGAGTTCGCCCCGTTCGCCGAGTACGGGGACGACGAGGCGTGCTGGTGGCTGGCCTCCGCCCTGCAGGCGGCGTACGCTCCCCGCCCGCGGCCGGTCCGCGAGCAGGTGCGGGTGAACGCGACGGTTCCGGCCGTGCCGGCCGCGGACGTCCGGGCCGTACTGAGCCGCTATGACGGTTGCGACACCGTCAAGGTCAAGGTCGCGGAGACCGGGCAGGGGTTGGCCGACGACATCGCGCGGGTCCGGGCCGTTCGCGAGGCGATCGGCGACGCCGGACGTCTGCGGGTGGACGCGAACGGGGCCTGGACGCCTGCGCAGGCGGTCCGCGCACTCGCCGCGCTGGGCGAGTACGGATTGGAGTACGCCGAACAGCCGTGTCGCTCGGTCGCCGAACTGGTCGAGCTCCGCGCTCTTCTGGGCGAAAATGGGCTGTATATCCCTTTGGCGGCCGACGAGAGCATCCGCAAGGCAGGGAACCCGATAGCTGTGGCGCACACTGGAGCGGTGGACGTAGCGGTGGTGAAGGTGGCGCCACTCGGCGGAGTGCATCGGCTGCTGGCGATCGCCGGGCGGCTGAGCG
>JBDIAG010000161.1:0-8210 GCA_039812305.1 Actinomycetales bacterium
AGGTGATCGACTCGATCCGAACGGATCCGGACTCGCGACGGCACATCGTCTCGGCCTGGAACGTCGGCCAGCTCGACCAGATGGCGTTGCCGCCCTGCCACGCCTTCTTCCAGTTCTACGTCGCCGGGGGAAGGCTGTCCTGCCAGCTCTACCAGCGCTCGGCGGACGTCTTCCTCGGCGTGCCGTTCAACATCGCCTCGTACGCCCTGCTCACCCAGCTGATCGCCCAGGTCAGCGGGCTGCGCGCCGGGGACTTCGTGCACACCCTCGGGGACGCGCATCTCTACCGCAATCACCTGGCGCAGGCCCGGCTGCAGCTGACCCGCGCGCCGCGTCCGCTCCCCCGCCTCCGGCTCAACCCGGACATCACCGACATCGACGCGTTCACCTTCGGCGATATCGAGTTCCTCGACTACGACCCACACCCCGCCATCGCGGCGCCGATCGCGGTCTGAGCCATGCCAGCCAGCACCGACCAGTCCGGACGCCCCCACCTCGTGGCCCGCCTCCTGGCCGCCGTGTCCCGCCGCCAGAACCCGCTCGATCGGCTGTCGAAGCGGGAGCTGGAGATCGACGACACCATCATCCGCGCCCACGAGTTGCGTCGCCCCGCGCCGGAGGGTTCCGCGCAGTCGGACCGGCCGACCTTCGTGCTGATCCACGGGCTCGGGCTCTCCTCGCAGTACTTCGTCCCGTTGGCCGAACACCTCGCCGACCACGGACGGGTGCTGCTCTTCGACCTCCCCGGCTTCGCCGGCCTGCCGAAACCCGACCGTCCGCTGGAGATCGCCGACCATGCCCGGATCCTCCGCAGGGCACTGGACGCCCTCGATGTACCCGGCGAACCGGTGCTGATCGGACACTCGATGGGCAGCCAGGTGGTCGTCGAACTGCTCGCCGCCGACCCGGAATACGCCCGGTACGCGATGCTGCTCGCCCCGGTGCTGAATCCGACCGACCGCAGGCTGCGCAACGTCAGCTGGCGGTTCGTCCAGTCGGCGATCTGGGAGAACCCGCTCAACACCCTGCTGGCGATCGCCTCCTACGTCCGCTGCCCGCCGGGGTGGATCGCCGACACACTGCCCCGCGTCCTGGCCTACCCGATGGTCGAGCGGCTGGACGGTCTGCCGACCCGGATCGCGATCGTCGGTGGCCGCCACGACCACATCTCGTCCCACGCATGGCAGAAGACCCTGATCGAGAGCCTCACCGGCGCCGAGGTGATCACCCTCCCGCATGCCGCGCACGCGATGGTGGTCGACCACGCCGAGCGACTGGCGAGCGTGGCGCTGCGCCTGATCGACCTCGAGCGGCACGGGGGCGACGGGACCGATGCCGTCGACGGGACGAAGGACGGCAAGGGAGACCAGGCATGGACGTGATCGCGATAGCCGCCGTCGGGCGTAACCGGGCGATCGGGCTGCGCGGCGACGTGCCGTGGCACATCCCCGAGGACTGGGCCCGGTTCAAGCGCGTCACGATGGGCGGTTCGCTCATCATGGGCCGCACGACCTTCGAAGCGATCGGAAAACCGCTGCCCGGCCGCACGTCCGTGGTGATCACGCGCAACCCGCCGGCCGAGCGCATCGAGGAGCACGACGACGCTGACCCGCCGACCAGGGTGATCTGGGTGACCACTCTCGAGGAGGCGCTCACGGCCGCCCGGGCACGCACGCCGGCCTGGGTGGCCGGCGGCGCCCAGGTGTACGCCCTGGCCTGGGACCGGCTGACCGGCCTCGACATCTGCGAGGTCGATCAGGCACCGGAGGCGGACACGTTCTTCCCCGAGATCGACCCGGCGGAGTGGACCGAGCTCTCGCGGGAGCCCCGCGATGGCTACGCCTTCGTCGAATACCGGCGCCGTTGACCGCGCGTTGACCAGGTATATGCCGAGCAGCCGGCTACCGCTGGCCGCTCGGCCGACAACCGGTCACCGCGCGAACACCTGGTCAGCGGCTCACCGCTGCGGCTTGACGAAGGGAAAGGCGATCGTCCCGCGGATGTTCGTGCCGGTCAGCATCATCACCACCCGGTCCACGCCGATGCCGAGGCCTCCGGTCGGCGGCATCGAGTACTCCAGGGCGGTGAGGAAGTCCTCGTCCACCTCCATCGCCTCCGGGTCGCCGGCGGCGGCCTTCAGGGACTGCTCGGTCAGCCGCCGGCGCTGCTCCACCGGATCCACCAGCTCGCTGTAGGCGGTGCCCAGCTCGGCGCCGAAGGCGACCAGGTCCCAGCGTTCGGCCAGGTGCGGATCGATCCGGTGGCGCCGGGTCAGCGGCGACGTCTCCACCGGGAAGTCCGTGTAGAAGGTGGGCATCTCGGTCTGTCCCTCGACCAGCTCGTCGTAGAGCTCGGCCACGAGTTCACCCGCGGAGAGCCCGGAGCCGTGAGCGACCCCGGCCTCCGCGCAGATCTCGACCAGTTCCTCGGCGGACGTCTCGGTGGTGATCGCCCGTCCGGTCGCCCGGCTGACCGCGTCGTGCACCCGGACCACCGGCCATTCCGGGGACAGATCCACCCGGCTGCCGTCCGGGCGCACCGCGACCGGCTCACCGTGCACCGCGACCGCCGCGGCCAGGATGACCCGCCGGGTCAGCTCCCGCATCACCGTGTAGTCCGCATAGGCCTGATAGGCCTCGACCGAGGTGAACTCGGGATTGTGCGTCGCGTCGGCTCCTTCATTGCGGAAGTTGCGATTCAGCTCGAAGATGCGGCCCATTCCACCAACGCAGAGGCGCTTGAGAAAGAGCTCCGGGGCGATCCGCAGATAGAGGTCGGTGTTGTAGGCGTTGATCCTGGTGACGAAAGGACGCGCATTGGCCCCGCCGTGAATCGCCTGCAGCATCGGCGTCTCCACCTCGAGAAAGCCCTCCGTCTCGAAGGCGGTGCGAATCGCGCGAACGGCCACGCTGCGCGCCCGCACCTGCCGTTGCACCTCGGGGTCGATCGCCATGTCGAGATAGCGCTGGCGCACCTTGGCCTGTGGGTCGACGATCCGGTGCGGCAGTGGACGCAGGCATTTGGCGGCCATCGTCCAGCTCTGCAGTCGGATCGACGGCTCGCCGCTCCGCGAGGTGACCGCCTCTCCGGTCACCGACACGTGATCGCCCTTGTCCACCTCCCGCCGCCAGGCCGCCAGGACGGCCGGGTCGCAGCTGTCCGCGCCGGCCAGCACCTGCAGCCGCTCGCCGTCGTCGCTGAGCACCGCGAACAGCACACCGCCCAGATCCCGCATGCCGACGACCCGCCCGGCGACCGAGAACCATCGCCCGGTAGCCGTGTCCGGCGGCATTCCGGAGAACACCGTGAGCGCCTCGCCGATCGTCAGGTCCCGCGGCACCCGGACCGGGTACGGCTCGGCCAGACCGGCCAGCTTGTCCCGCCGCAGCCGCTCCTGCTCGGAGTATCGAGGCGTCGGCAGTACGGGCGTGGACAGCTGCGCCTCCTGGGCGGCGACGCGCTGCGGGAAGTCCGGCTGGCGCGGCGCCGGCGGCACGTTGCCGATCCCGAGGAGGGCGGCACCGGGCAACTGCCCCTCGGCGATGGTCGCCGCCACGGCTATCCGGGTCAGGTCGGGTGCCGAGTCGTAGCAGATGTAGCGCGGCACCCAGGTGGGCGAGTACCGCTGGTTCGAGCGGTAGAGCGAGTCGAGCTGGAAGAACCTGGACGCGAACAGCACGCCGGCCCGCACCAGCCGCGCCGCCAGGGTCGCGCCGATCCGGTCGCCGGCCTCCAGCGCCTGCCGGAACACGGCGAAGTTCAGCGAGATCCGCCGCACTCCCAGATCCGGCGCCGTCTCGATCAGGGTCACGATCATCAGCTCGGTGATGCCGTTGGCGGCGCTGCCGTCGCGCAGCATGAGGTCGAGGCTGAGCCCCCGGCTTCCCCACGGCACGAAGGTGAGCAGGCCCTGCTCCCGGCCCTCGGCGTCGGTGGCCACGACGACGACCGTGCGAGCGTCGGTCGGATCGCCCAACCGTCCGAGCGCCATCGTGAACCCCCGCTCGGCGGTGCCGTCGTCGCCGGCCCGCCACCGGTGCGCCAGCTCGGCCAGCCGGGCCAGCCGGTCCGGCTCGATCTCGCCCTGCCGGCGGATCTCGACTCCGAAGCCGTGGCGACGCAGCCGCCCCACCGTCCGCCGCAACTCGGCGGAGGCGGGTGCCGCCAGGTCGAACCGATCGACCTCGACCACCGCCTCGTCCCCCAGATGCAGCGCCCGCATGCCGGCCCTGGTGTAGGCGAGCGCGCCGGACTCGCTGCAGGACAAGGCCCCCGGCGTCCAGCCGTACCGGAAGGCGTGCTCCTGCCAGGCGGCGATCAGGCGGGGCCAGGAGTCCCGGTCGCCGACCGGGTCGCCGCTGGCCAGGCAGGAGCCGGCGGTCACCCGGTAGACGATCGCCCCGTCCACCCCCGGCGTGGTGAAGACGCTGACGTCGCGCCGGGTGCCGAAGTAGCCGAGGGAATCGGGCTTCGGCGAGCGCAGCAACTCGGAGCGGACGATCAGCTCGGCATCGTCGTCGGCCTCCCGAGCGATCGCGGCGCTGCGGAGGAAGGCGGCCGTGGCGAGCATGATCGCGACCGCCGCGACCAACCCGGCCACCAGCCGGATCGTGACGCCGGCCACCCCGCTCAAGCCGGTGAACGGACGCGGGTCCAGGTCGGTGGCGGCCATCACCGCCCACCGCAACCGGTCGGTCGAGAAGGCGCCGTCGGGCACGAACAGGGCGGCCAGCAACAGCGCGACCAGCACCGCCAGCACCAGACCACCGATCAGATAGGCCAACGCCCGGCGCACCGACCCCTTGGCCAGCCTTGCCGCGAAGGCGTTGCGCGCCACCAGGAACAGGGCCGTCAACCCGACCCCGCTGAGCAGCTGCGCGATCTGCAGCAGGGCGGAGGCGCGGGTCGGGCTGTCGCTACCGGTCATCGAGGCGGCCAGCTGCGCGGCCGCCACGACGGCTCCCAGCAACGGCCAGAAGACGAGCACCGCATACATCACCACCCGCTTGCGCGACTGCAGTCCGATGCCGGCGATGAGGAGCAGGGCCACGCTGAACAGGCTCCGGCCGACCGGCACGTTCACCGCCAGGAAGGCGTGCTCGACCGATTCCACCAGCCGCGGGGTCATGCGCTCGAAGACCAGGGAGATCAAGCTCCAGCCGGCCGCGGCGAAGACCAGTCCGGTATAGGCCGAGGCGAAGCGCTGCGGCCAGGGCTTGCCCGGTTCGTCCGCACGAGCCACGGATGCCGCCGGCGGCACGGCGATCATCCAGGCCAGCAGGCCGAGCGCCGCCGCGGCGAAGCCGAAGCCGATCCGCTGCAGCAGACCGATGGTGCCGTGCGGGGCGAGCAGGGAGCCGAAGAGCAACAACAACGCGGGCACGCCGAGCACCCGGCTGCCCAGCCTGCGCCAGTCGGACGACCCCGCGTACAGCGCCCAGCTCGCCGACAGCACCAGCCAGAGAGCGCCCAACGACAGCAGCACGGCGAGGAAATGCCATCCATGCCAGCCGTTGGCGAGGATCTCCCCCGGGCGACAGCGCTCCTCGACCCTCGGCATGCAGGGCAACGGCGTCATCGCGGTGGCGATGTTCCCCAGACCGAAGATGGCCAGCCCGCTGCGCAACACCCAGCTGGCCCCGACCATCGCCGGCCGCGTCGGAAGCACGACCGCCGCCAGCACGGCCAACAACCCGCTCAGCGCGGTGGCGATCTGGAACGCCCGGTGCGCAGGCGCCGACTGGGCGAGCAACTCGGTGACGAAAGTGGTCGAGACGGGCACCGAGGGAGCCAGCGCCGGTTGCAGGAGCCAGTTCAACCAGCACAGGACGGCCGCCCCCAACAGGACTCCGGCCGCTCGTCCTCGCCAGGCGGCGGGCGTCGATGGTGGAAATGTCTCCCGAGCTGTCACGCTCGGCAGTATCCATCAGGTCGACGCCCGGACGGTCGGGATGGCCGCTGCCACGGACCCCGACTCACCCGGCGGACACGGTTAGCGAGGGCCACGCCGATCCCGGGCCGACCAGCAGGGCGTGTGCCAGTGTCGGCGTTGATCCAGCCCGCGGCCCTGCCCGACCGGCGCCTGCGACGGCCAGGCCACGACATGGGGGACGGCCGCCGAGACCTGCTGGTTGCAGCCCGGGCAGACATAGCTCTTGCCACTGGCCGAGGCGGGCACCCGGCGGACGATCCATTCCCCGTCCGGGTGCGATTCCGATCTGGCCAGACCGGGCAGTCGCAGCGGTTCCGGAGCATCCGGTCGGGACGGCGCCCGCCGGGAGCGGTTCTTGCGCGGCAAGTGTTCAGCCGCCGATGCCGGGGACGTTCGCCGCGAGCACCCGCTCCACGGTCCGTTCGGCGATCGCCGTGGCCACGGTGGGGTCGTCGTCGGTGGACCGGGCCTGGACCCCCACCAGCACGTCGCCGACCCTGATCAGCCGCTGCGCGTAGTCACCCTCGTCACGCGCCAGCATCGGGAAGCCGGCGTCGGAGACATCGTCGACGACCTGGGCGCCGTCCATCCAGCGACAGGTGCCGCTGTCCGCGCGCAGTTCCTTCCAGATGGTCGCGCCGGTACCGCGCGAATAGCCGGTCACCGTCACATCGACCGATGTTACCGAAGCGGTCCACGGCTGATTGAGCCCGGTGATCGGCTCCGTCCCCGGCAGACCCAGGTTGCACTCCATCCCGTTCACCGACGGGATCTTCCGGTACCGCAGGATGTCGCCGCCGGCGAGAGGGCCCGCGCCCTGCGCGATCGTGGCGACGTCGGCGGCGTCGGGCAGCACAGCGTCGGGCAACTCGTAGGCGAGCACCTGCGGGTCCAGTGAGCGGTAGTCCAGCTCCGGTGCCACCGGGCCGCCGTCGATGGCCGTCGAGGTCGGCGGCGCGACCACCTCGGAGCGCAGATCCCGGCTCGGGGGCGCCGACAACGTCGTCGCGGGCGCACTCTTCAGTGTGGTCGGCAGCTGCGTGGGCGAGTCGCCGCGTTCCTCCGCGACCTCGCTCTGCATGGTCGAGGCGGTGAGATGGGGGCCGGCGACCGGCATCTGTTCGGAGCTGGAGCGGGCCCACCACCCCATCGAGCCCGCGCCGACGAGAGCCAGGACGGCCAGCGTCGCCATTCCCTGCCGGCGCTGGCGACGGATCCGGTCGGCGCGCCGCCGAGCGCCGCCGAGCAACGCCTCGCCGTCCACGGGCACGCGGCGCAGCCGCTCGTCCAGCGCCCGCTCGAGGCTTCGCTCCAGTTCTTCGCTCAACTCCTGCCGCTCCGCTCGCCTGCCGTCGGTGAAGTCCCCGTTGTCTCGACTGTGTGACGCCTCAGCCCGACTCCCCCGTTGCACCCTCGCCCAGCATTCTTCGCAACGCCGCCAGACCCCGGAACGCATTGGACCGCACGGTGTTCTGCGAGCACCCGAGCAGGGTGGCGATCTCGTCGTCCGGTAGGGCCTCGTAGTGGCGCAGGACGAGCACCGCCCGTTGCCGGGCCGGCAGCCGGGCGAGCAGGCCGAGCAGTTCCGCGCGAGCGGCGATCGCCGTCCCATGGTCGTCGGTCGGGGACTCCGGCAACGATCCCGGCTCCGTGCTCGCCTCTCGACGCACCCAGACCCGGCGCCAGTACGACGTGCAGGCGTTGACGACCATCCGGCGGACGTAGGCGTGGGGGTCGTCGGCCCGCTCGATCCGCGACCAGGACAGCACGGCCCTGGCGAGCACGTCCTGGACGACGTCCTCGGCACGGTGAGCGTCCTTGAGCAGCCCTCGAGCGAGACGTACCAGTCCCGGGCCCTGCGTCAGGACGTATCGCTCGAAGGCTGCGGACTGCTCAGGAGTGAGTTCGGAACCCACGCCCTGTCTTCACTCCGAGGTACCCGGCCGTGACCAGGTGCTCCAGGAGAGGCGCAGGGGCGAAGCCGGGTTCGCGGAACTCCAGGTAGAGCTGGCGCTGGATGCTCAGGGCCGTGTCCAGACCGATGATGTCGAGCAGTTCGAACGGCCCCATCGGGTATCCACAGCCGACCTTCATGGCGGTGTCGATGTCGTCGGCCGAGGCGTAGTTGGCCTCCAGCATCCGGACGGCGTCGTTGAGGTACGGGAACAGCAGTGCGTTGACGATGAACCCGGCCCGGTCCGAACACTGCACCGGGTGCTTGCCCAGCTTGCGGGCCAGCGCCTTGGCGGTCTCGATCACGTCGTCCGCGGTCATCACG
>JBDIAG010000162.1:0-8196 GCA_039812305.1 Actinomycetales bacterium
CGCTGGCGATCGAGCTCGCCGCCGCCAAGGTGCGCGCGCTGTCCGTGGAGGAGATCGCGTCCCGGCTCGCCGACCGGTTCGCCCTGTTGCGGGGACGGGACCGCTCGGCGCCCGATCGGCACCAGACCCTGCTCGCGGTCATCGACTGGTCCTGGAACCTGCTCGCCGAGCCCGAGCGGCGAGCCCTTCGCCGACTGTCCGTCTTTCACGACGGCTTCACCCTGAGCGCCGCGGAGGCGGTCGTCGGGCCGGATGCGCTGTCGTGCCTGGAACTGCTGGCCGACCAGTCGCTGGTCGTCGTGCACGACCTGGAGGAAGGTCTGCGCTACCGCATGTTGGAGACGGTCCGCGACTTCGGCCGCCTCCAGCTCGCCGCCGCGGGCGAGGAGGCGGAGACCCTCGCCGCGCAGGTCCGCTGGGCCGTGGACTTCACCCGCGACACGGGCGAGCGGCTGTTCGGCCCGGACCAGGTGGCGGTCGTGCACGAGCTCCGGCACGAGGAGGCGAACCTCACCGACGTCCTGCACCGCTGCATCGCCGCTCCCGACCCGGCCGCCATCGTCACGCTGCTCTCGGCCCTGGGCGGGCTGTGGGGGATCCGCGGCGAGAACGCCAGGCTGATCTCGATGACGGGTGCGGTGGAGGCGGCCCTGACGGACTGGCATCCGGGACCGGAGCACACCGGCCTGACCCGGACGGCCCTGGTGAGCTTCGCGGTGACCGCCACCGCCATCGGGCTGGACATCTCCGTGGCCCTGCGGCTGCTGCGCGAGATCGGTCCCGGATCGGAGCCCAGCTTCGTCCACGCCGCCGCCCGCCTGCTGCTCACGGTGCACGGCCAGGACGCGACGTCGGGGCGAGCGGCGACCGAACGGCTGATCGCGCTCACCCGGGATCCGGAGCCGTCGACCGCCGCCATGGCTCTGCAGTGGCGCTCGCACCAGCAGGAGAACTCGGGCGACCCGCGGGCCGCGCTGGAGTCGGTGTCGCGGGCCCTCGACCTGGTGCTGGCCGGCCGGACTCTCCTCGGGCCGTGGGGCGAGGCCACTCTGCACAGCCAGGTGGCCCAGCTGTACTCGCAGCTGGGGGACTTCGGCCGGGCGGCCCAGCACGCCCGCCTGGCCGCGCCCGCCCTGGAACAGCTGGAGGCGATCGACGACCTTCTCCAGATCCGCACGCTGGAGGTGCTGGACGCGGTCGCCGATGGCCGGCTCGACGAGGCCGCCTCGCTGCTCGACGAGGTCTCGAGGTACGAGGGGACGTCCGCGATGAGCGGGAGCATCGCAACCGGAGCCGCCAGCGCCGAGCTCGACGTGGCGCTCGGGCGTCCGGAGCAGGCGCTACGCCGGTACGACGTGCTGGCCGATGAGCTCGACCGGATGAGCATGCCCGGGGCCGACCGGGCGGCCGGGCTGGCGCCGTGGTCGCTGGCGGGGCATGCGATGGCGCTGGCCGCCCATGCCCTGCACGGGTCCCCGCCCGGCGGGCGGCACCATGTGGACGTCCTGCGACCCAAGATCCGGACGTTGCTGCACTGGCCGGACGAGGAGCAGCTCGACCTGCCCGTCGTGGGGCTCGCACTGCTCGCCTTCGGCGTCTGGGGGCTGCTGCATGCCGGCCTCAGCCGGTCGAACTCGATCCGGCTGCTGGTGCTCGCCGACTGCCTGGCCTACCCCCGGATGATGCCGGGGCTGGCGTGGGAGCCGATCCTCGCCAGTGCCCGGCAGGCCGATGCGGCCGCCGTCGACAGATGGCAGGCCGAGTACGCGGGCAGCCGCGGTTTCGCCGTCATACCCCTGGCTCGGGCGGCTTTCGACGACCTCGACTGGACGGGCTGACGCGGCGGCCGGGCGGGCCCGCCGCAGGTGTCACATCCGGCGCCGGAACGCCTGGACCGACAGCGGGGCGAAGATCGCGACGACGACGGCGCAGCCGAGCAGCGCCCACGCCACCTCGCTGGTGACCGCGCCCTGGTTGGCCAGATCGCGCACGGCCGAGACCACGTGCGAGACGGGGTTGACCCGCACGAAGGCGGCCAGCCAGCCCGGCAGCGACTCCACCGGCACGAAGGCGTTGGAGAGGAAGGTCAGCGGGAACAGAATCAACATCGAGATCCCCTGCACGCTCTGCGCACTGCGGGCGAGGGTCCCGGCGAGCGTGAAGATCCAGGCCATCGACCAGCCCGCGACGATCGCCAGCAGGATGGCCGCCGTCACGCCGAGGACTCCCCCGCCGGGGCGGTAGCCCATCGCGATACCGGTGCCCATGGTGAGGACGGTCGCGGTGATGTAGCGCACCAGGTCGGCCACCATCGGGCCGGCCAGCGGCGCGATCCGGGCGATCGGTAGGGACTTGAACCGGTCGAAGACGCCCTTGTCCATGTCCTCACGGAGCTGGACGCCGGTGGCCATACAGGTGGTCAGAGTGGTCTGCGCGATCATGCCGGGGATGAGGAGGGGCAGGTACTGCGTCACATCGCCGCTGATGGCTCCGCCGAAGATGTAGGCGAACATCGCGGTGAACAGCAGCGGCTGGATCGTCACGTCGAAGAACTGCTCCGGATTGCGGCGCATCTTCTTCAGCGCCCGGCCGGCCATCGTGAACGTCTGGGTGACGGTGTCGGCCAGCGACACCCCCGACTGCGTCTGGTGCGGAACGAGCGTGGTGCTCACTTGGTCTCCTCGGTGGTGTCGCTGGTGTCGTGGCCGGTGAGGGCGAGGAAGACCTCGTCCAGCGTGGGCTTGCTGACGCTGAAGGCCGCCAGTGAGATGTCGGCGTCGCGCAGGACGACGAGCAGTTCCGCCGCCTGGTCCGCCTGCTCGAGCGGAACCTGCAACTGGGCGCGCTCGGGAGCGAGCACGGCGTCCTGGCCGATGACGGTGGACGACAACCGCGCGGCGTCGGCCAGCCGGTGCTGGTCGGCGACGGTGATCGCCAGCGTGGAGGCCCCGACCATCGACTTCAGCTGGTCGGGTGTTCCTTCGGCGACCTTGCGGCCGTGGTCGATCACCGCGATCCGGCCGGCGAGCTGGTCCGCCTCGTCCAGATACTGGGTGGTGAGCAGGACGGTCGAGCCGTCCGCGACCAGGGCACGGATGGTGTCCCACATCTGGCCGCGGGTGCGAGGGTCGAGACCGGTCGTCGGCTCGTCCAGGAAAATCAGCGGTGGACGCATGATGAGGCTCGCCGCCAGGTCGAGGCGGCGGCGCATCCCGCCGGAGAACTGGGCGATCTGACGGGAGGCGGCGTCGGTGAGGCCGAACCTCTCCAGGAGGTCCGCCGCGGTCTTGCGGGCGGCCGGGCGGGAAAGCCCCTGGAGCCGTCCGAACAGGATGAGGTTCTCGGTGCCGGTGAGGTTCTCGTCGACGGAGGCGTACTGGCCGGTGACGCCGACCAGCTGCCGGATGCGATGCGGCTCGCGGGCGACATCGACGCCGAAGATCTCGGCCCGGCCGCCGTCGATGCTCAGCAGGGTCGCCAGCATTCGCAGCATGGTCGTCTTGCCGGCGCCGTTGGGGCCGAGAACGCCGAAGACCTCTCCGGGGTGGACCTCGAGGTCCACCCCGTCGACGGCGGTGAAGTCCTTGAACCTCTTGACCAGGCCGTCGGCACGGACGGCGAGCGTTTCTGGGCTGCCGTGCGCGTCGCTGCCGGGGTGACGGGCCGCCCCCGGTGGGGTGGCCGGCCCGCCGCTCGGGACATGGGTGATTGTGCTCATGTACCGAGTCTCGGCGGGCCTGGTTTCAGGGCGCCTTCACGACGGCTTCATCGGTGTCAGGGCGTGCTGGTGGGCCCCGACTCGGGAGTCGGATCGTCGTCCCGGCGGTCGGCGCCGACCGGCACCTGCCCGGCCGGATCGCCACCGGAGTTCCACTGCGCCTGAGGGGCCGCCAGCCGTCGCCGGGCCCGCTCGGCACGACGCCGCTCCCATCGGGCGCGCCACCGGGGCGTGACGAACCTCTTCACCAGCCAGGCGATCACGACGAGAACCACGGCGAACGGCAGGAGCGCGCCGATGGCCGTCAGCAACACCCGGAGACTGCGCAGGAGGGCCTCCCAGCCGGCTTTGAGTCCACCCATGAAGCCGACCTCGGTCGCGGCGTCCTCCGCCCGCTCGGCGGTGCGGAGCACGGCGGTGACGGTCGAGTAGGCGACCGCATCGTCCAGGCTGGCCTTCTGCGCCTTCAAGGACTCCAGATCCTCGGTGCGCGTGGCGATCTCCCGCTCCAGCGTGACCAGGTCGGAGATCTCGGTGGCCTTGCCCATCATCGTGCGCAGGTCTTCGATCGACCGGGTCTTCGTCTCGATCCGGCTGTCCAGGTCGACGAGCTTCAGCTCGACGTCGGTGTCGGTGCGCCAACGGCTGGATTCCTCGCCCACCTTGCCGATCTCGTCCATCACGGTGGTGGTCTGGTCCGGGTCGACGCGGAGGACGATCCGCGCCTCGCCGGGACGCACGTAGAGCGGCGAAGAGGTGGAGTCGGGGACGCCCGGCGCCGGTGACGAACCGCCGGAGTAGCTGCTGGAGTAACCGCTGTAATCGTCGATCGACGTGGTGCCCGACACCCCGACCGTCTCCTGCGAGACGAACCCGCCGTGCGTGGCCGCCAGCGCGCGCACCTTGTCGCTCGCCTCCGTCAGATCCGGGACGGTTACCACGACCGACGCACGGGAGATCCGACGATTGGACGAGGTCGCGGCGACGTCCGTCGTGGTGTCACCCGAGCCGCCCACCGACGGGTCGCCGGATCCGGTCGCGCCGCCACCGCGAGCCTGCGCCCCGGCCTTCTCCGGAGCCGAGGCGGCCATCGACTGCTGGTCCGACGCCGCGGAGAAGCCGGATCCGCTGGAACAGCCGGTAAAGGCCAACAGCGCAACGACTCCCAGCATCGCCAGACGAAGACTCCCGGACTTGGCCAGCCCCGAACTGCCCATTGCGCATCCTCCTCGGCGGCCGGCGGAGAGCCCGCCGGCTGGTGATCGAACCCGTGTCACAGATCGCAGACGCGACCTCGTGACTCGCGGTTCCACCTGGTTCGCGAATCCACCCGGCCCGCTTCCAGCCGACTCCGATCTCGACGGGCCCACGGGTTCCGCCTCGGCCATCGCACGACGCGAATGGCACGACATAGCCGTCTATCTCCGGCAATGTCAGGATGCGCGGCTATTTCACCGCTGTTGTCGGCTATTTCGAAACCTACCGCTCATTGTCCTCGGGGTCGGGAGGCCGGCGGATGGCCGATCGCCATCAGGGTGACGGTGAAGGTGCGCAGACATTCCCGGCATTCCCATTCCATCTCGGCGGGATCGGGCGCGGGCCATAATGACTGGCCCCCGCAATAGGGGCAGTAGAAGAATTCGACGTCCGGCGTGGGTTCCATGTCACGCCAGCGTCTTCTCGTCGACGCGCCGCACCCAGTCGCCGAAGGACTCGGTGGCCGAGCGCTCCGCGTCGAAACGCCGTAGGAGCTTCTCCAAGTAGTCCGGCAGATCGTCGGCGGCCTGCCGCAGACCGCGGATCTTGCGCCCGAAGCCGTCCGCGGCGGAAAGGCCGCCGCCGAGCTGGATCTGGAATCCCTCGACCTGCACCCCGTCCTCGCGGGTCACGACCTGGCCGCGCAGTCCGATGTCACCGGTCTGGATGCGCGCGCAACTGTTCGGGCAGCCGTTGAAGTTGATCGTGATCGGATGGTCGAAGCCGGGCAGGCGGCGCTCCAGCTCGCCGATGACGTCCGCGGCCCGCTGCTTGGTGTCGACGATGGCGAGCTTGCAGTACTCGATGCCGGTGCAGGCCATGGTCTGGCGGCGGAAGGTGCTCGGCCGCGCGGTCAGGCCGAGCTCCTCGACGTCCGCGACGAGGCCGTCGACCTCGTTCTCCGCGACGTCGAGGACGACGACCTTCTGCTCGATGGTCGTGTGCACCCGTCGTGATCCGTGCGCCTCGGCGATGTCGGCCAGGGCGACCAGCGTCGATCCGGACACCCTGCCCACGGTGGGCGCCAACCCGACGAACCAGCGGCCGTCGGACTGCCGGTGCGGCCCGACGTGATCGCGACGCGGCGAGGCGGGCGGGGGCGGTGGAGGACCGTCCGGAAGGCGACGATGCAGATACTCGGTCTCCAGCACGTCGCGAAACCTCTCCGGCCCCCAGTCGGCGATGAGGAACTTGAGCCGGGCCTTGTTCCGCGACCGCCGGTAGCCGTAGTCCCGGAAGATCGAGGTGACACCGATCCACGTCTCGGCCACGTCCGGCTCGGCGATGAACACCCCCAGCCGCTTGCCGAACATCGGATTGATCGAGAGCCCGCCGCCGATCCACAGATCGAAACCGGGGACGCCGTCCGGCCCCACCACGCCCACGAACGCGGTGTCGTTGATCTCGTGGATCGTGCATTGCTCGGCACAACCCGAGACGGCGGTCTTGTACTTGCGCGGCAGGTTGGAGAACCGCGGGTCGCCGACGAAGGGACGCAGCGACTCCAGAGCCGCGGTGCCGTCGATGATCTCGTTCGCCGCCACCCCCGCGACCGGGCACCCGAGCATGTTGCGGGGCGTGTCGCCGCACGCCTCGGTGGTCAGCAGGCCGACCTCGGCCAGCGCCTGCCAGATCGCCGGGACGTCCTCGATCCGAACCCAGTGCAGCTGGACGTTCTGACGGTTGGTGATGTCGGCGCTGTCGCGCGCGTACCGCTGGGAGAGCGTCCCGATCGTGCGCAGCTGGGTGGTGCTCAGCCGGCCACCGCCGATCCGGACCCGCAGCATGAAGTACTCGTCCTCGAGCTCCTCCGGCTGGAGGGAGGCGGTGCGTCCGCCTTCGATGCCCGGCCGGCGCTGGGTGTACAGGCCGTACCACCGGAATCGGCCGCGGAGGTCCGACGGATCGATCGAGGCGAAGCCGTCGCGGGCGTAGAGGTCGATCACCCGCTGCCGGACGTGGAGGCCGTCGTCCTCCCGCTTGAACTGCTCGGTGGCGTTCTGGGGCTCGTGATAGCCCGCCGCCCACTGGCCCTCGTTACGACGCGCGCTCACAGCACCACCGATCCGATCGACTCGTCCCGTCCCAGCAGGTCGTGGATCGCCCACAACGCCTCGGCGGCCGCCGCTCTCGCCTCGGGCGTGAGGCAATCGAGCACGCCCGCCAGCTCCGCCTCCCGACGGCCGATGACGCGGTGCACCAGCTCGTCGCCCGATGGGGTCAGCGACAGCTCGACCACCCCGCGATGCTCCGGCACTCCCCCGCGGGCGATCAGCCCTCGGGCGACGAGCCGGTCGGCCAGGCGTGTCACGGACGACGGCGCCAGCGCGAGCGTGCGCGCCACCTCGGCGGAGGACACCGGCCCGCGCTCGTGCAGAGCCAGCACCAGCCGGAACTGGGGCACCGTCACGTCCTCCGGCCCGACACTGCGCAGCGCCACCCCCGCCAGGTCGCGCGTGGCCGCGACGAAAGCTCCGAGCTCGGAGCGGATCTCATGATGCAGATAGCCTTGCATGCGACAATCATTGCATGACGCAACACTCGTGGATGTCCGGGCTGGGAATGCGGACGCCGATCGTGAACGCGCCGATGGGCGGCGTCGCCGGCGGCCGGCTCGCCGCCGCCGTCTCCGACGCCGGCGGACTGGGGATGATCGGCATGGGCAGCTCCGCCACTGTCGAGGCGCTGGAGCGGGAACTGGCGGCGGTGCCGCCGGGCACCCGGTTCGGGATCGGCCTGGTCGACTGGGTGGTCCGGCGCGACCCCGGGCTGTTCCGGGTCGCCCTGGAGGCGCGGCCGGCACTGCTCGCGGTGAGCTTCGGCACCGACCTGGACTGGATCCGGAAGGCTCACGACGCCTCGATCGCCACCGCGGTGCAGGTCTTCGACGAGGGGAGCATCGCGGCGGCGGTCGAGGTGGAGGCCGACCTGCTCGTCGCGCGCGGCCAGGAGGCCGGCGGACACGGCCCGCCCCGCAACGACCGGGACGTCGTCGTGCGGGCGGCCCTCGCACGCACCGACCGTCCCGTGCTCGCGGCCGGGGCGATCGCCACCGTGGGCGATGTCGACCACGCTCTGGCCCTGGGCGCCGCCGGGGTCTGGGTCGGCACCGCCTTCGCCGCCTGCGACGAGGCGCTGTCCAGTCCGTGCGACCGGCAGGCCCTGTTCCTGGCCGCGGGTGAGAACACGGTCGTCACCTCGGTGCTCGATCGAGTGGCGGG
>JBDIAG010000163.1:0-8192 GCA_039812305.1 Actinomycetales bacterium
GAATCCGTGGGCATAACAGTTGGCGAAGTCCACGGGTGCGAGTCTGCCAGGCCGGTTACGGTGATCTGTGTGAGTGCGCTGCCCAACCCGCATCCGTCCCGTGGCTGGTTCGTGCTGCTCGTCGGAGTCGTCGTCACGATCGTCCTGACAGGCTGGTTCTGGGGATCGCTCCAGGCCGGCTACCTCCTCGCGGCCGTCTTCGCGGCGCTGGGACTCGCCCGGCTGTTCGTCTCACCGGGACAACTCGGCCCCCTCGTCGTGCGCACCCGTGCCTTGGACGCCACCTTCACACTCGGATTCGCCCTCGCCCTCGGTGTCATCACGCGCGTCCTGCCCGTTTACGCGTGATCTGCCGTCCACTCGGCTGATCTGTCACTGACCCCGACCCCGTCAGAACGGGGGAGGACCGTAGTCGGGTGGGGTCTGGTCGGCGATGGTCCGCCGGAGCCAGGCGCGGCCTCCGTCGTCTTTCGCCTGGATGCAGTCAATGCAGGCCGGGTTGCAGGTGCCGGAGCACGGCGGTGTGACGACGATGGCGGGGAGGAGCCCTCGGCGGACGAGGTCATAGAGGTGCTGTTCCGCCGTGAGGAGGTCGTCGGCAAGCAGGTCAGCCGGATCCGGTGCGGGTGCCGGGCGAATTGGGCCACCGTCGTCGCGCGTGGGGGCGGGCCGGCCGGTGTCGTGTTCACCGGCGCCATCGTCGCCCACCTCTCGGGGCGTCGGGGTGATGAGTTCTTGGAGTCTGAGGAGCTGCTCCGTGACGTCGGCCACCGCGCTGGCGACGTCGGCCCGGTCCTGGTTGCCGCGGAGGTCTGCTGCCTGCGTCACGGCCGGGCGCCCGCTCTGGTGGGCCGGGGCGGAGTGGGTGCGCCCGGTCGGTGAGGTCCACACGGTGCTTCCCGTGGTGGGGTCGCGCCGGACCGACCACCCCAAGGCGAAGGTCTTGACGAGGTGGTGGAATTTGCACAAGACACCCGTATTGTCGGGAGTGGTGAGCCCGATCGGCCATGGGACGTGGTGGTCGATCTCGACACCTGGGCTGGTCGCGGGCCGAGTGCAGCCGGGAAAGCGGCAATATCTGTCGCGCGCCAGCAGGTAGCGGCGGTGCCCGACGGACGGGGTATAGCGGTGTGAGTCGATGTCAGTCAGGACGCCGCTGACCGGATCCGTGAGGATGCGCCGCCACACGCCGTCCGCGGCGAGCCTTCTCGCGTCGTGAGCGGGGATCGGGCCGATCCCCGCGAGATGCGCGGGTCGGTCGTCGACGCCGGCGAGGGTGGTCGCGTGCATGACGATCTGCACGGCCGGCTTGACTCGGGCTTTGCCGGTCAGCGCGCTGGCCGGGTCGGCGAGAATCGTGTGCGCAAGGTGCTCGAGAGCATCGAAGCGTCTGTTGCCGCGGGTGCGACGTCGGTCCTGGTCGGCGTCGTAGCCAGCGCTGTCGAAGAGACGAGCGAGAAACGCTGCGGCGGAGGAGGGATCGCCGCGCGATCCCTGCCGTGCATCACTCGAATCGTTGCGGGGCGGAGGTGGGTGGCCGCCAGGTTTGGACTGGTCGCCAGAGTCGGACTGGCCGCCAGAGTCGGACTGGTCGGAGCGGACTCGTTCCGCCGAGTCGTCCGAACAGTCGGACGCGTGACCCTGGTCCGGCTGGGCGGACGAGGCACCAGCGGATGGAGGGCTTGGCCGGCTGGACGAATCGTGCTGCCGCGGTTCATCGGCTGAGTCGTGCTCGGACGGCTCGCTCGGTTGGCTCTCGCCGGGCTGGCTCGGTTGGCTGGAGGAGTCGCACTCGTCCGGCTGACTCGGCTGGCTGGGCTGACTCGACCGGCCAGGGCGATCGAGGTGGTCGGCGAGTCGGCTGACTGCTTCGAAGATGATCTGGACCGTGGCTGCGGGCCCCTCGACGACGAGCCGCGCCATGCCATCGGGTAGGGGCTCGACCCAGACGGAGCGTTCGCGTGCCTTGGCTTCGCCCCGCCGGCGCAGGGCGTCGGGGTCGAGTTCGGCGATCACCTCCCTGGCGGTGTCACGCAGCAACATGTAGGGCATGACGAGGTCGGGGTCGGCTTCCATGGCGGTGAAGCAGGCGGCCTCCAGAGCCCGGAAGTGATCGGGGTCGGTCAATTCAGCCGTTTCGCGGACAAGCATGTGGACGCGGTTCCAGTCGAGGCGGCCCGCGGCCAGCAACGCCAGGGCGCGGGGCAAGTGCGTGACCAGTTCTTGGGAGACCCAGACAATGGTGTCGGCGACGTTCGCGGAGACGCCCGTCGCGGCAGCGAATTCCGGGGAAGCGTCCATCGGCGTGATCCGGGCCAGGGCCTTCACGTCCTGGCTGAACGTGAGGTTCTCCGCCGCGAGGCGGGCCTCGAACTCGGCCTGGCGGATCGCGGTGAGCCGGGTCAGAGCGATCGCGCGGCGCGCCTCGGACGCACCGATCGCGGCCTGCCCGGCAAGCGTCTCGAACATCAGGTCACCGGCCTGCCAGCCCAGCCGGCTCTGCATCGCCTCCACCGCCGCCGCACCGGCCCGATCCGCCTTCTCCAGCACCTCCGCCAGCCGGCGCCGCGTCACTGTCCACATCGCCTCGCGCCCGAGTTGACCGTCATCGGGGTCATCGACGGGGCCGCCCTGAGTTGTGCCCTCCTCCGATGTTTCGCCCGTGGCTGCGTCGGACTGGTTCGCGTCGGGCGGGGCTGTGTTGGACTGGTTCGCGTCGGGTGGGGCTGCGCTGGACTGGGTGGCGTTCGACGGGGTAGTGCCGCCGTCGGCCACACCGTCCCGCGATGTCAGGCCCTGCGACGTCACGCCCTGAGCCGTCTCCCGATGGCCGGTGTCGCCCGTAGTCGCCGTGCGGTCGGCGTCGTCCTCGATCTGGTGGTGTTGGGCCGCGTCGTCCTGGCCGGCGTCCTCCTGGGCCGTGCTGTGTTGGGCGTCGTGGTGGCACCCAGTGCCGCCATCGTCGGGGTCGTTCTGGGTCGGACCATCAGTGCCGGCCTCACTTGGAACCCGGTCACCCTCGGGGCCCAGGTCCTCGCCTCCTACGCAGCACTCCTCATCGCCGGCGCTGTCGCCCTGGCCCTGGTCGCGCAGGGGATTGTCATAGCCCGCCGGGACACTCGGTGCGGCTCCGCGAGCGTCGTCCGACCGGGGTGTCGGGAGGTGGCTGGCGGGTGGGCCATCCTCGCCGGATGGCCCAACATCCTCGGCCGGGTTCTGATGCATGAATACATCGTACTCGTAATGCTGTACGATAACAAGACCTAATTAAACCACGTTTGTCGACTTATAAGGCAGCTTCGGTAGTGACACGCCCGGGTTGTCGCATTGCGAAAGTTCCCGTCGGATCGATCGGCTGCCCAGGCGATCTCACCGAGCGGCATCTCCGGCGGCTGCGCGCGGTGGATCTCCAGTCGCCGAGATGGCTGCTTCAGCGGCGACGCCGGCATGAGCTCGCCGAGGCCCCCCGCTCACTCGTTCCACCGTCGTCGTCGAAACGAACCGCTCCCCGGGGAGAGCGACCCGGACGCCGAGGCGAACGTCTGACGATTTGCCATCCGGTGGGCGGCTATAGCGTGAATGCGCCAGTCAAACGCACGTTGATGATCCAGGTGAGGCACCTGGCGAGGCCGTTGTGGAGCAATGCCGACGGGGTTCTGCCTGTGGATACCCGTCGATCGGGCTAGCCCGTCCGGAGATGCGATCACGCCGTGTGACCATGATCGGACGCCGCCAACCTACTGGCGGGTAGCGCCGCGTGGGAGGCGGCAGCGGGGAGATCGGGGGATCGGAATGGGGATCGAGATCGTCGCCGAGATGGCGACGGCGGTCGCCGACAGCGTGGCCCGGGTGGTCAAGGGCAAGGACGACGTGATCCGGACTGCCGTCATCGGCATGCTGTGCGAAGGCCATCTCCTTCTCGAGGACGTCCCCGGGACCGGGAAGACCACGTTGGCGCGTGCCTTGGCGTCCTCGATCGACGGGAGCTTCGCCCGGATTCAGTTCACGCCCGACCTGCTGCCCTCGGACGTGACCGGCACTTCCGTCTTCGATGCCCGCAGCAACGACTTCTCGTTTCGGCCAGGCCCGGTCTTCGCCAACATCGTGCTGGCGGACGAGATCAACCGGGCCTCGCCCAAGACCCAGTCCGCCCTGCTCGAGGTGATGGCGGAGCGCCAGGTCACCACGGACGGCGTCCCGGCCGGTGTGCCAAGGCCGTTCCTGGTGCTGGCCACCCAGAATCCGGTGGACTCCGACGGCACCTATCCCTTGCCGAACGCCCAGCTGGACCGGTTCGCGCTGCGGATCGGCCTCGGCTACCCGGACGCGGTAGCCGAGACCGAGGTTCTGGCCGGTCGCCGCAGCGAGCCGGAGGAGCTGAACCCGGTCGCCACCGGGGCCGACTTCAACCGCGCGGTCGACGCCGTTCGGGAGGTGCGCGCCAGTGACGACCTCTGCCGCTATGTGGTCGATCTGGCCGCCGCCACCCGCAACCATCCCGACCTGCGCCTCGGAGTCTCGCCGCGCGGGGCCCTCACCCTCCTGCACGCCGCCAAGGCCAGGGCCGCCTGCCACGGTCGCGGCTACGTCGTGCCGGAGGATGTGAAGGCGCTCGCCACAAGCGTTCTCGCCCACCGGATCGTGCCCACCACCGCGGCCCAGGTGAGCCGCACCACGACCACCGACGTCGTCGAGCAGCTTCTGGCCGAAGTCGAGATCCCCACGGCCGCAAGCTCCCTCGTGAGGTGAGTCGATGGTGGTGGACGATCGTGCGGCTGGCATCCCAGCCGGCGGGCCGATCACGCTGACCGGGAGCGTCGTCCTCCTCGGATCGGCGACCTCGCTGGGCCTGGGCCTGTGGGGGCATTACCCCGCGCTGATCTGCGTCGGGCTCTCCGGAATGACGATCGTGTTGCTGGCGGGTCTCGTCACGGCGCGCCGTCCGCACCTGACTCTCGTCAGAGAGTCGTCACAACAGTCGGTCTCGCGTGGAGAGCCGGTCGACGTGCGGCTGCGGGTAGGCAATCGCGGACGGTTGCCGGTCCGCACGACGGCGATCGAGCGCGTGCGGGCGGTCGGGACGGAACGCCGGGTCGACGTCGCGATGCCGCTGCTGGCGCCGGGACGGGACACCCAGGTGAGCTACCAGGTGCCCACCGCTCGCCGTGGTCTGCTCCGGCTCGGTCCGCTGGAGCTCACCCGGGCCGACGACTTCGGATTGTGGCGGCGCACCATCTCGATCGGTACGACCGCCGAGGTTCTGGTCTGGCCAACCATTCACACGGTACCTGTTGACCTGACCGGAACGGCGACATCCGTCGAAGGCGTGGCTCGCGACGGCGCCGGTGGCAGCACCGCCTTCCACTCGCTGCGTGACTACGTACCCGGCGATGATCGCCGGATGATCCACTGGCGCTCCACCGCGCGCCGCGGGGAGCTCACCGTCCGCCAGCTCGTGGACGTCGTGCTGCCGCGACTCACGATCGTCCTCGACACCAGGTCGCGCGTCTATCCGAGCGTGGCTTCGCCGGATGAGGCCGACCTCGTGAACGTTCCGTCGGGCCTGGACGCCGCGATCGAGACGGCCGCCAGCGTCCTGATGTCCTGCGTCGGGTCGGGGGTCGCCGTCCAGTTCGCCACGACCTCCGGGCTGCAGCACGAGGCGGCCGAGACCGAAGATACCGCAACGGTTCTCGATGCGATGGCGCGCATCGAGCCGGACGCGAGCCTGGGCCTGGTGGAGATCTGCGATCGCCTCGAGGTGCGCCCCGGGGCGCGGTTGCTGCTCATCACCGGCCCGGGAAGCCGGATGGGCGAGCCCGGTGGACATGACGCCGCCGCCCTGGAGGCGATGGCCCGGCGGCACGACGGGTGTCTCGTCCTCGTGCTGGACTCGTCCCCGGCTGCTCCAGCCGATCCGATGGCCCCTGCGGCCGACCGCACCCTGCGTGGGCCCGTCACGACGCAGGCCGAGGCGGTGACCCACCAGTCCGGCGCCCGGATCTCGCGAGTGGCCAGCGTGCCGGACGCCCTGCTCGCCTGGGTCGCCTGGAGCCGTCGTTGACCTCCCTCCTCCTGCGCTCCACGACGTCGCATCCGACGTCGCCGAGGTCCTGGCGGTACTCATTCCGGCACAAGGGTTTCCGCGGCACTCGAGGTGGTGCCAGTCCCGACGGCGGCACCGGCGGCCCGACCCGCCCGCCCGCCCCACCGACCATCCTCGGCGCCGTCACCGCGGGGATCGTCACGACAGTGGCCGGCGCCGGGCTGGCCGGGACGGTGGAGGCGCCGTTCGGGTACGCCGCCGCCGTCTCCGCCGGACTCGCCACCGTGGTGTTGCCGACGCTGACGGCCGGGTCGTGGCGTTTCGGCGGGGCATCCCGACCGGGGAGACCGTCCCGTCGGTGGGCGATCCTGCCTACCGCGATCGCGCTCGGCCCGGTTCTCGTGATCGTGGCGGGACTCGTTCCCGGGTGGGAGTCGGTGCGCGGTCCGGCCTGGTTCGGTGGGGCCTGGGCCGACCTGGCCGCCGGACCCCTGCCGGCCCTGGCCACCGGTCGGCTTGCCGTGGCACTCGTCCTCACCGGTTGGAGTGCGGCCGGTCTCGCGATTCTCGCCGGCCTCCTCCGGACGCCGTTGCTGGCGTTGATGCCCGGGATCGCCCTACTCGTGGTCGCCTCGACTCTTGGCGGCTCCCCGCCGGATCGCCTCCTCGCGAACGGGGTGGCGTTCGTGGCGGCGGTCGCGGTGCATCTGTTCGTGGCCCGATCCGAGTGGACGGTCACGCGCGGTCCGGCTGCCCTGGTCCTGCTGACGCTCGGCCTCGTCCCGGCCGTCGGCCTCGGCCTGCTCGCACCCGGTGCCTTCGCCGGGTCACCCCGGACCGCCCAGGTCAGCCCGCCCGAGGTGGACGTCAGCGGCGCCTCGCCCCTCGCCTGGGTCGCCGCCTGGCAGAACACCGAGGCCACACGGGTCTTCACCGTGCGGGGCGATGCCGGCCGGGAACCGTTGCGATGGGCCAGTCTCGACGCCTACGACGGGACGGCCTGGTCGTCCTCGGCGAGCTTCCGGCTCGCCGGCTCCGCGCTCGCGATTCCGGACGAGTTGCGGCGCCCGGAATCGTCGAGGATCAGCGTGACCATCGACGACCTGCGGTTGCCCGGTCCCTGGCTGCCGACGGCCGGAAGGGCGGTGGAACTGCACGGCACCGGTCTTCTGGTCGATGCGACCGGCGGTGACATCGCGGCCGCTGATCCTCCGGACCACTATCGGGTCGTCGGCCTCCCGATCGGTGCCGACACCGCGGAACTCCGGGCGGCTCGGCGTGATCCGAAACCGGCCATGGTCAGCCATGACCCCGTCGTGCCGGCGGTGGTCGGCGACATCGCCCGGCAGGCCGTCGCCGGCACCGGCAGCGATGTCGATGGTCTGAGCGCGCTGGCCCAGTGGACGCGAGACAACGTCGGTCATGACCGGTCGGCCATCCCGGGACAGTCGATCCGCACGCTGACCGACGTGGTCGTCGGAACCAGGCCCGGCACGATGGACCAGGTCGCTGCCGGATACGCCCTGATGGCACGGGAACTCGGCTATCCGAGTCGCGTCGTGGTCGGGTTCACGACGGGAGGCGACGGCGTCGTACGCAGCGACGACATCGTCGCCTGGCCGGAGGTGTGGCTGACCGGTGTCGGGTGGCAGCCGTTCTACCCGGTGCCGTTGGCCGGGGTGAACGGCGACTACGACGTGGTGCGGCAGCAGCTGGTCGCGGCCACGCCCGAACCGTCGCAGAGCACCGGGCCTCAGCAGCCGGCCGAGCCCACCGCGCAGCCGGCGCCCGCTCCCTCGTCGACCGAACGGGGCTCGCGGACGGCGGAGCTCGTGATCGCGCTGGCACTTCTCGGGGCGCTCACCGTGGGCGGGGTCCTGCTCCATCGTCTCCGGCGCCGTCGGCGGGGAGACCCGGCCGAGCAGATCCTCGGTGCCTGGCGCAGCGTGCAGCGGCACTTCGGGCGCCGTTCCGGCACTCGCGCCGCGGCCCTGACCGGTGCCGAGCTCACCGACCTGGTCGCCCAGCGGTTCGGCACCGACAAGCGCACGGCCGCGGCCGAACTCGCGGATCTGGTGGCGGCCCTCGTCTACGCGGACGAGACCGCCACCAGCGAACAGGGACGACGCGCCTGGCAACTGGCCGA